>JBDTKQ010000022.1:0-2156 GCA_039935235.1 Caulobacteraceae bacterium | reverse complement strand
ACCACGCCCTCGAGCATACGCACCATGCGGCTGGCGTAGAGCGGGTCGAGGACCGCGGCGGTCGCTCCGGCGTGAGTGAAGAGCAGGTCGCCGCGCGTGTTGGCGATCCCGGCGATGAGGTAGGGGGTGGTCCGTGTCCCGCCGGTCTGGAACACCTGATAGCCGCCGGCCAGCTCCAGGAGGGTGACCTCATAGGCGCCAAGGGCGATCGACGGCCGGGCGTCGGCCGGGATGTCCGCGAGTCCGCAACGCCTCGCGAAGGCGGCCACCGCGTCGGCGCCCACCTCGAGGGTGAGGCGCACCGCGACGGTGTTGATCGACCGGGCAAGGGCCTCGGCCACGGTGACCTCGCCGGCGTAGCGACCGCCGTAGTTGCCCGGGGTCCAGCCGGCCAGCGCCAGCGGCGCGTCCAGCCGCTTGTCGGAGGGCAGGACGCCGCGTTCGAGGGCGGCGCCGTAGACGAAGGGCTTGAACGCCGAACCCGGCTGACGCCGCGCCTGGGTGACGCGGTTGAAGGCGCTCGCCCCATGATCCACACCGCCGACCATGGCGAGGATCGCCCCGTCCGGCGCGAGGGCGACGAGGGCCCCCTGGGTCACTCCCCTTCCGCGGCCCTCGCGGACCCCCGCCAGCAAAGCCGCTTCGCCGTCGGCCTGCAGCTTGCGGTCGACGGTCAGGCGGATCACCAGGTCGCCGGACCCCCCCGCGAGGGCGCCCGCTTCCGCCTCCGCCCGGTCCAGGACATAGCCCCACGCCCCCTCGCCGCCGTGGCGCGGCGCGAGAACCGGCGGGTCGGCGAGGGCGGCGGCCCGCTCCCCATCGGTGATCCAGCCTTCGGTCCGCATGGCCCCGAGCACCCGGCGTCCGCGCGCCCACGCGGCGGCGAAGTCGTTGGTCGGCGCCAGGCGCGAGGGGGCGTTGGGCAGCGCCGCGAGCATCGCCGCCTCGCCCACCGACAGGGCCTGGGCGGGCTTGCCGAAATAGGTCCGGGCGGCGGCGTCGAGGCCGTAGGCGCCGGCTCCGAAATAGGTGCGGTTGAGATAGAGGGCGAGGACCGCGTCCTTGCCGAGCATGGCCTCGAGCCGGCCGGCGAGCACCGCCTCCTGGATCTTGCGCTTCAACGAGCGTCCGCTGGTCAAAAAGAGGGTGCGGGCCAGTTGCTGGGTGAGGGTCGATCCGCCCTCCACCGCCCGGCCGGCGGCCAGGTCGCGGCGCGCGGCGCGAAGGATCGCCCGGGGGTCGACGGCGCCGTGCCGGTAGAAGCGCCGGTCTTCCGCGGCGAGAAAAGCCTTGGGGACATAGGCCGGGAGGTCGGCGAGGGTCACCGCCGCGCCGTATTTCGCCCCGCGCCGGGCGATGAGCCCGCCCCCCCGATCGAGGAAGGTCAGCCCCGGCGAGCGGCGCACGGCCCACAGGGCCTCGCGCTCGGGGATCGCCGGAATATCGGCGAGGAACGCCGCGCGGAAGGCCAAGGCGCCCACGCCGCCGATCGCGACGAGAGCGACGAGGGCGACCGCGGCGATCAGTCCCGCGCGCGCCGGACGGCGGGGTGTCGGCGCGTCCGGAGGTGGAGGTGGGGTCACGGGGCGCTTGCGGGGTGCGGTTTGGGGGAGCCACCGCTATAGTCCCGCCACCGTCAAGGGAAGGCGCCGCATGAGCCCGTGGACCGCTGAATTCGCCGCGTGGGACGTGTGGATCGTCTCGTGGATCGTCGCCTCGCTGTGGTCGGCGCCGGCGGCCGCGCGCCTCGACTGGCGGCGGCAGGCGCCCAATCTCGTGGTCACCGCGGCCGGCGGTGTCCTGCTCTTTTCGCAACAGATGACCTCGCCTTTCCGCCTCGCCAACCTGTGGAACAACCCCCTCTGGCTCGGCTGGGTGATGGTCGCGGTCAGCGTCGCCGGCTTCGCCTTCTGCTGGTGGGCGCGGATCCACCTCGGCCGGCTGTGGTCGGGGACCGTGACCCGCAAGGCCGATCACCGGATCGTCGATACCGGTCCCTACGGCATCGTCCGCCACCCGATCTACACCGGCCTGCTCGCCGCCGCCGCCGGCCTCGCCGTGCTCGACGCAAGCGCCGGCGCCCTTCTGGGTTTCGCCGTCGTGGCGCTCGGCTTGACCATGAAGGCGAGGCTGGAGGAGGGCTTCCTCGCGGAGGC
>JBDTKQ010000021.1:0-10258 GCA_039935235.1 Caulobacteraceae bacterium | reverse complement strand
CGGTCTCCCCCTCCGCGATACGGTCGTTCACCTCCGCCATGAGGAGCAAGGGTAGCGGCGACCCGTTGTTGTCGCCGGCCGGGGGATTGGCTTTCGCTGGCCGGCTAGGTGCCGCGCGATCTGCTTGCTGCCCCGGTGATCAGAAGGAGTATGTAAACCGGGCCACGCCCTCGTGGCTTGTGTAATCGGCGCCGAACTCCGATCGGTAGGCGACGGTGAGTTCGAGCTTGCTGCTTCCGATGAGGCTCGCGCCGACACCGAAGCGGCCGAAGGTGCCGGGCGATCTGATTGGCGCCGTGAATGGCGGCGTGTCGCCGCTTTCGCCGACGAAGCGGGCGCTGGTCCGCCAGTTGGTGTCGCCGGAGAACTCGATGGCCGCGTCGATGAACGGCTCCAGCCGGGTGGGGCCGTCGCCGATCCGGAAGCTGCCGCCGAGCAAAGTTCCCGCCCCCCCGCTCGCCGCGAAGCGGTCGCGGGCAAGGACATCAAGCGCGAACGGCGAAGCGCTGGTCTCGGTAAAGCCCTGGGCGCGCACGTCGGAGCCGCGCACCTCCGCAAACGGCTTGACATAGACGCTGCGGCCGAGAGGAAACCGGTAGCCTGCAGCCAGGTCGAGCCCTATGTCCGAGAGACGCGGACTGGCGGTGGCGAGGGCGACGTCGCGGCCGACGGTGATCTGCCGCCGGCTGGAATACCAGCCGACACCGGCGTCGACCGAACCGGCGAGTTCGAACCCGCCCGTCTGGTAGCGGAGGCCGATCGCGCCGAACGCGCTATCTCCCCGAACCCACGCAGCACGATAAAGGCTGCTCTGCTCGCTAGCTTCATAGGCCAGCGCGCCGAAAACGCGCAGCCCACCGGCGATCGCGGTCTGCTCGCCCACCTCGAAATGCTGGAACTGCGCGTCATAGCCGAACGCGCCGTTGGGGTCGCGCTGGGTCGATTGCCCCGCACTGACGCGCGCCCAGATGCAGGTGGTCGCATCGGCGAGGTCGCAGGCGTCCCTGAGCTCGGACACGAACCGCCTACTGGCTTGGTAGCGCTCAACCGCCATGGCGCCCAACACGTTGCCGGCGACGCTGTCGAGCGTCCGCGCATAGTCCTGCGGACTGGCGAGGTGCGACAGCGCGGTAAACCCGGCATCGAACAGCTCGCCCCGGTCGAACAACGCCTGCAGGTGGTTTGCCACCGACTGCCGGGGCTCGCCCAGCCCGACGCTTTGCGCGGCGAAGCGCGCATGCGGCGTGGCGAAAAGCGTCGTGCCGTCGCTATCGAACGTGTAGGTAAACAGCTGGTTAGCAGACTGCGTCGCGGCGAGGTGCGGATCGAACGTCAGCCGGCCGGCCGCGCTGACCAGCGGCAGCTTCGCGTTGCGCATCGTCATCGGGGCAAGCTCGATCTCGCCGCTGATGTTGGCTAAGCCCGTGATCGCCAGCCTGTCTGCGGTCCCGCGTACGAAATCAGCGTCGAACACGATCCTGCCGCTGCTCGAGAGATTGCCGGTCAGGCTTGTTGTGCCGATCACTCCGGCCCCACCGATGTAGAGGGTTCCGTCGTTGGTCAGGCGACCCGCCGGGCCGAGGTTGATAGTGGCGCCCGGATCGAGCACACCGCCCACGCGATTATCTAAGCTGCCGCCGTTGCCGGTGACCACCGCCCCGATGATCGTGCCGGTGTTGACGATCTGCACCGCCGCGTCCGACAGGACGGCGGTCGGATTGATCGTCCCGGCGCCGACGATCCTGCCAGCGTTGGTGACGCTGTCGCCGTTACCCTGCTGGATGTAGATCGCGCCGGCCATGGTCGTTTCGCTGGCGTTGTCGATCGCGCCGCCGGTGACCGAGCTCTGTGGATCGATCGAGACCGCCGCGCCGCCGGAGCCATTCGTTTGAATGACAATGCCCGGGGATTGGACGCCGGTGGCGATGATGGTGCTGTTGACCAGCTTGACGGACACGATGGCGCCCCCGCCCGAACCACCGGCGCCGCCGCTGAAGAGGGTCCCACCCTGCGCGATCAGCCCGCCGCCGCCGCCCAGCGACTGCGCATAGATGGCGGGCGCGAGCTTACCCGCCGTCGTCAGATGGCTTCCCGTCATACTGATGGTGACCTGGCTGCCATTGCCCGCGCCGCCTTTGATAGCCCCCGTACCGCCGGCAAGCGGCTGGACCTGCGTCACGTCGGCAAGGCTGCCGCCCAGCCCGCCGCCGCCGCCGATCGACTGGGCGAGCACGCCGTAAGCGCCGTCGCCGGCCGTGGCGATCGTCGCGCCTGCCGTGGTCGAGATCGTCACCGGGGCGCCATCGCCAGAGCCGGTCCCGCCGTTCGACTGCCCCGCCAGCACCTGACCGCCGATTGCCGCGCCCCCGCCGCCGCCGATCGATTGCGCCAGGATGGCGTGGGCGGTCCGGCCTCCGGTCGTGACCGCTCCGGCGACATCGACTTGCACCGTGCCGGCATTGCCGGTGGTGTTCGAGCTGCCGCTGAACGACAGTGTCAGGCCATGGACATCGCCGAGCCGGCCTTGCGGGTTGTTGGCGATATCGGCGGGATCGAACGTCTCGTCGGTCGTCATCGACCGGGCGAGACCGCCGCCTCCGCCGATCGATTGCGCGAAGATCCCGATGCCGTGTTTGCCCGTGGTGCTGATCACGCCGTCGTTGGTGACCTGCACATCGCCGCCCGCTCCGTTGGAGCCGCCGGATCCCGCGATGCCCACCGATAGGCTGAAAAGGGATCCCGACACCGTTCCGGCGACCGCCCCGGTCCCGCCTCCGCCGCCGACGGACTGCGCCATGATGCCGAAGCCGAGCACGCCCTGCGTCTGGATCAGCGCGCCCCCGGCGTTGAGAACTTCGACGGTGCCCCCGGACCCGCCCGCTCCGCCGGACCCGCCGCCACCGATCGCCAGCTGCGTGCGCGAATCGTTGGTCGAGGTGTCGGTCGAGCTGGCGGCGCCGCCCTTGCCGCCACCGCCCCCTACCGATTGCGCGAACACGCCGTCCGACTGGGCGCCGAAAGTGCTGATCTGGCCTGTGTTGGCGGCGGAGACGTCTCCGCCGTTACCGGCGGCGCCGCCGCTGCCCCCGATCGAAAGCCCGATGTCGATGGAGGTGGCGCTCCCGACGTTGTAAGGGCCGCCAGCCAGTTGTTGCGCGATGCCATAGAGCTCGTTGGCGGCGCTGTAGGCGCTGTTGGCCAGCTTGCCGATCTTCAGGATGCCGTCGATCGGCGTCGTCACGCTGCCGCCGAGGTTGAGCCCGCCCGCAAGCGTGTTGAACAAATTCTTGGCGTTGCTGACCGGGTTCACGCCCCCGGAGGTCGCGCCGCCCTTGCCGGCCTTTCCGCCGCCGCCGCCGACCGATTGCACCAGCAGCCCGACCGCGTCCGTGCCGCGCGTGACGATCGCGCCGCTGTTGTTCGCGTTGACGTTGCCGCCATCGCCGCCGGCCCCGCCTGAGCCGCCCAGACCAACGCTGAGGCTCAATTTGCCACCGTTGGCCGCGGCGACGCCCCCCCCAGCGGCGCCGCCACCGCCGCCGACGGACTGGGCGAACAGGCCATCGGCGCCGTCGCCGTTCGTGGCGATGCCGCCGCTGCTGACGGCGTTGACGGTCCCGCCGAGGCCGCCCGTTCCGCCCTTGCCGCCCACCGACAATGAGCCGGCGAAGCTGTCCGGCGCCTGGCTCGCCGTGGCGCTCGCATCGCCGCCGCCGCCCGCTCCGCCGCCGCCGCCCACGCTCTGCGCCAACGCGCCATAGGCGTCGGCGCCATAGGTCAGCAGCAGGCCGCTGTTGTTGATCGTCGCCGTGCCGCTAGTCGCGCCGGAGCCGCCCGAGCCTCCGACCGCCACCGCGAGCGACACGGTCAACCCAGGGCTCGCCCCCCCCGAATAGGAGGCGGCGGTGGAGTCGCCGCCGATACCGCCGCCGCCGCCAACCGACTGGGCGACCATCGCGTAGGCCCCCTCGCCCGCCGTCGTGACGATGCCGCTGTTGTTGGCGGTCGCCGCCGCGCCCGTGTTGCCGCTGCCCCCGGATCCGCCAATAGCCACCGACACCGAGATGGCCGGAAACGAGTCGTTTGGCGCGATGGAGACCGCGCGCGCCGCCGCCGCGCCGCCGCTGCCGCCGCCGCCGCCGATCGATTGCGCGACGATGCCATAGGCATCGGAACCATAGGTGGTGACCTGCCCCGAGCTGGTCACGGTGGCCGTGTCGGCCGGTCCACCGCTGCCCCCGCGGCCTCCGATGGCGATCGAGGCGGTTGGCACAACTCCAACGTTGAACGAGATCGCCGCCCCGCCCTTGCCGCCGCCGCCACCGACCGATTGCGCCTGCAGTCCAGCGGCATGGTCTCCATAGCTGGTGATGAGGCCATCGCTGACGATACTTACCTGGCCGGCCGCGCCGCCCCCGCCGGCGTCGCCGCCCACGGTCATTGCGATCAGCCCCGAGCCATTCGCTGCGGCCGAGCCGCCGGCTCCGCCCGAGCCGCCGACGGATTGAGCCAGAACGCCGTTGTCACCCAGCCCATTAAGCGAGCCCACGATCGCATTCGTGCCGATCTGCACCGTCACCACTTTACCATCGCCGCCGAAGCCGCCATTGCCGCCGATCGAAATGTCGGCGCCGACGTCGATGTCGTTCGAATCGCCGCCGACCCCGCCTCCGCCGCCAATCGACTGGACGATCAACCCGCTCGCCGACGCTCCGTTGGCGATCAGCGAACCGTTGACGATGTTGGCGTTGACCGTGCCGCCGTCGCCGCCCGGGGCCCCGGCCCCGCCGCCGGCGAAGAAGTGACCAACACCGCCCGACCCGCCGCCGCCGCCGATCGCCTGGATCACCCCCGCGTTGGCGTATTTGCCGCCGCTGGTGACGGCGGCGGCCTGCGTTGACGATCCGACGATCAATGACGCCGCGCCCGCCGCGCCCGCCAAGCCGCCACCCCCTGCGCTGCCCTGGGCGGCGGTCGCGTTGCCCCCGGCGCCGCCCAGGCCACCTCCCGACGTGACATAGATGGCGTGCCCGGGTCCGCCGCCCGTTCCGGTGAAGGCGACCGCGCCGATGACGGACGCGCTTGCCGCTCCGCCCGCGCCGCCGTTGCCGCCGTTGCCTGCGGATGCGCCGTTGGCCCCGCCGGATGCTCCCCCCGCGCCGCCGTCGCCGCCCTCCGAGACCGCACCGACCGCGGCGCCATACGGGTTGTAGGTGAGTTCGTTGATCGTGATCGTCCCACCGGCCATGGTGACCGATGCGGAGCCCGCCGCGCCGCCAAGGCCGCCATTGCCGCCATAGTTCGTGTTGCCGTGGTCGGCCGAGCCGCCGTCGCCGCCGATGCCGCCCATCGAGGTGGCGAACAGGCCCTGGCTGCCGGCCTGAACAGCGCCGCTTTGCCAGGTCAGCGACACTCCGCCGCCATTGCCGCCATTGCCGCCGATACCTGCGAAATTTGTGACCAGGATGTCGGAGGTGCTGACGGAACCGCCGGCGCCGCCGTTGCCGCCGATGCCCTGCACGAGGATTGCGCCGCTGCGCGCCTGCACGTTCCCGCTGCCGCTGAACGCGACCGTGCCGCCCGCCCCGCCCGCGCCGCCGTCGCCACCTTGCTTGTCGCCCGCGCCGAAGGTGCCAGTGCTTCCGCCGGCGCCGCCCGCCCCGCCCGAGCTCTCGATCAGAAATCCTTTCGTCGCGAGATTGTCCGACCCGTGGGGCCCGACGGAGCCGCCGAAGTTGACGGTCACGGGTCCGCCGGCGCCGCCGGCGCCGCCGGCGCCACCCGAGGTTTGGTCGACGAACACGGGGTTGCCCCCATTGCCCCCATTGCCACCGTTCCCACCCTCCGAGAGGGCCACTGCCGCCCACGGGAAGGGCAGATCCTGCCCGGTTATGGTCACATTGGCGGCGGTGTTGTTGATCCCCCCCGAGGACTGGCCCGGCGCGCCCGGATCGCCATTCTCGTCATAACCGCGGGACGCTCCGTCGCAGCCGTTTTGGCCAGCATCGGCCACCACATAGGGCGGCGGGTTGGCGAATTTCTGGTTGCTGTAGGCGACGTTCTGCCCGGCCGTAGGCTGCGGCGAGCCGGAGCTGCTGCATTGCGCCTGCGCGACCCCCGCCGCCCCGAGCGCCAGCAGCAGCCCGCAGAACCACCAAACCCAAACCCGCCTGACCACTGCCGCCCCCGACGTTGTGCCCGGAAACCCTTGTCCTACCGGCTTCCTATCCTTGTATATGCGCCCGAGATTTGGGGACAAGAGGGGCCGTCACGCGACAGCCGAAGCTGAAGCGCCTCGCGGTAGCCCCGCGTGTCTGCCATTCCAAGCAATCGCGCCAAATCGACCATTGGATCGTCTCCCCCAGTTTCCACCCTCGGCACGCGAAATTAACCACGCAGGATGAAGTTGTGCCAAGGGTGCTTTCGCCGAATTTGCGTTCCGGGCGGGGTGCGTCGATTGCGCAGGCGTCATGTAGGCTTGGTCGACCGTAAACTCGATTGAATCGAGGGGCGCGATGACCATCAAACCACCGCGCAAAAACGCGACAGGAACGCGGGGGCGCCCATTCCAGCCCGGGAATCCTGGGCGGCCAAAAGGTGCGCGCAACAAGGCCACCAGGGCCGTCGAGGTGCTGCTGGAGGGTCAGGCGGCCGCGTTGACCAGACGGGCAATCCAGGCGGCTCTCGCGGGCGACGTTACGGCACTCCGGCTATGCCTGGACCGCATCGCGCCGGTGGCCAAGGAACGGGCCGTCACGTTCGACCTGCCCGCCATGAAGTCAGCAGCCGATGTTCCTGAAGCCTTGGCGGTAGTGGTCCGATCAGTGTCGATCGGCGAGCTTACCCCGAGCGAGGGTGCGACTGTGGCCGCGCTGGTCGAGCGATTCCGGGCTGCCCATCAGGGCACGAAGCATGAGCGGGAATTCGGCTTCATCGATGATCTATGTGCGTCGCGCCGTGATCGAACGGGCTGATCTAAAATGCGCAATCCCCCGGCGCATTACCGCAGCTGAAACCTAAAGCGGAACCTGCTGCTATTCAGAAATCAATCAGGGGGCAGGACCATAGACCCAACCCCCTGAAAAGATTGGTGGAGCTAAGCGGAGTCGAACCGCTGACCTCTTGAATGCCATTCAAGCGCTCTACCAGCTGAGCTATAGCCCCGAAAATTCTCGGGTGTCGCGGCAGGCCGATCCACCGGTTCCGCGAAGCGGCGGAACCTAGTGCGATGACCCGGCGCGATCAAGACCCGCCTCTCAGCGATCCTCCCGATCGCCCTTGGCGGGAAGACCGTCGATCTCCGCTTCGGGGAAATCGTCGTCCTCGTCCTCGATGAACGGCACCGCGTCGTCCTCGGCCTCCTCGAGGTCGTCCTCCTCGGCGAAGTCGACGCCGGGGGCGGCGGGGGCGGCGTCGCCCTCCTCGGCGTCGTCGTCCGAGCTCAGCGGCGGATCGTCGACCGCGGCGTCGAGCTCAGGCGCCTCGTCCGGCTCGGATTCGAAGCCGTCCTCGGACTGGGCGGCCGGCGCGACCTTTTTCTCCACGGTGTCGTCCTCGGGAAGCGGCGCCCGCGGGCGCACCCGGCGGTTGCGCATGGCTTCCTCCGGATCGAAGTCGGCGCCGCACTTGGGACAATGGGCCGGCCGCCGCCCGAGGTCGTAGAATTTCGTCGAACAGGTTGGGCAGACCTGTTTGGCGCCCAGTTCGGGATTGGCCAATGCGGCGACCTCTTTTGGTGGTCCGGCGCCTCACGTGAAGAGCGGGCTGGTCCGGGGGGCGGCTCCCTTGCCATGGGCCGGCGGCACTGTCAAAACCAAAGCCTTGCATGGCGGGCGCGCCGCGCGAAACGGGCTTTCTCATCACCTCATGGCGCACGCCGGAATGATCGCTCGACCGGGGGCGCCCTTGCGCGGGCGGGTCCGCGCGCCGGGCGACAAGTCGATATCGCACCGCGCCCTCATTCTGGGGGCGCTGGCGCTGGGCGAGACCGAAATCGACGGCCTGCTCGAAGGCGACGATGTCCTGGCCACGGCCGCCGCCATGCGCGCCTTCGGCGCCGGGGTGGAGCGGCTGGGCGAGGGGCGTTGGCGCATCGTCGGCGTCGGCGGCCTGCGCGAGCCCCAGAGTGTCATCGACTGCGGCAACGCCGGGACCGGGGTGCGCCTGATGATGGGCGCGGCCGCCGCCTTCCCGCTGGCCGCGACCTTCACCGGCGACGGCTCGTTGCGCGGCCGGCCGATGGCCCGCGTGCTCGATCCCCTCGGCCGGATGGGCGCCCGGTGGATCGGCCGCGACGGCGGGCGCCTGCCGGTGTCCCTGAGCGGTGGGAGCCTGAGGGGGATCGACTACACCCTCCCGCAGCCCTCGGCCCAGGTGAAGTCGGCGGTGCTGCTCGCTGGTTTGGGCGCCACGGGGGTCACCCGCGTGATCGAGCCGCAACCGACCCGCGATCATACCGAACGCATGCTCCGCGTCTTCGGCGTCCACGTGACCGTCGAGCAAGGCCCCGGCGGTCGCGTCATCGCCATCCGCGGCGGCCAGAGCCTCTCGGCGGCGCGCATCGCGGTTCCCGGAGATCCCTCCTCGGCGGCGTTCCCCCTGGTCGCGGCCCTGATCACCCCGGGCTCCGAGGTCACGGTGGAGGGCGTCCTGCTCAATCCGCTTCGCGGCGGCCTGTTCGAGACCCTTAAGGAAATGGGCGCCGATCTTCGCGTCACGAACGAGAGGGACGCCGGCGGCGAGCGCGTCGGCGACATCACCGCGCGCCATTGCCCCCTGACCGGCGTTGTCGTGCCCGAGGGCCGGGCCGCCTCAATGATCGACGAATACCCCATACTCGCGGTGGCGGCCGCCTTCGCCCGGGGGCCGACGGTGATGCGCGGCATCGGCGAGTTGCGCGTCAAGGAGAGCGACCGCATCGCCCTCATGGCCCGCGCGCTGGGCGCCTGCGGGGTGGGCGTCGAGGAAGAGCCGGCGGGCTTGACGGTGGTCGGAACGGGAGGGGGCAATCACGGCGTGAGGGGCGCGCGGCTGACCACCGGGGGAGATCACCGGATCGCCATGAGCGGTCTGGTGCTCGGCCTCGCCGCGCGCGGGGCGGTGGAGGTCGACGAGGCGGCGATGATCGCCACCAGTTTTCCCGGTTTCGCCACTCTCATGGCCGGGCTCGGCGCGACGATGGCGGACAGCTGAGGGTGGGCTTCGTGGTCGCCATCGACGGTCCGGCGGCGTCCGGCAAAGGGGTCCTCGCCGCGGCGCTCGGTCAGGCCCTGGGCTTTCCGGTTCTCGATTCGGGCCTTCTCTATCGCGCGGTCGGCCGGGCGGTGACGCTCGCGGGGGGCGACCCTGGCGACGCCGAACTGTGCGCCCGGGCCGCGGAGGCCCTCGACCCGACCGGCCTCGACGCGCCGGATCTGCGCACCGCGGCGGCCGGAGACGCCGCCAGCCGGGTCGCCGCCCACCCCGGCGTGCGCCGGGCGCTTCTCGATTTCCAGCGCGCCTTCGCGGCCCGCGAGCCCGGAGCGATCCTCGACGGGCGTGATATCGGCACGGCGATCGTTCCGGCCGCACCGGCCAAACTCTATGTGACCGCCTCGCCCGAGGTGAGGGCGGAGCGTCGCAGATTGCAACTTGCCGAGCGGGGCGAGGCGGCGCCTTTCGCCGATATTCTGGCCGATATCGAGGCCCGCGACCGGCGCGACGGCGAGCGCGCCGCCTCGCCCATGCGCGCGGCGCCCGACGCGGTCTTGCTCGACACCAGCAAGATGAGTATGGAAGACGCCTTCGTTGCGGCCCGCCGCATCGTCGAGGCGGCGCGCGCCCGATGGGAGTCACCCTGACGGCAATCCCCCCGCGCCTTGGCCTCGCACGCCGCGGGCGCACGCCAGACACCGTCACTTCCGCCAACGCCCGCACTGCGCCCCGCGCGCCGGGTTCCAACCGTTACGAGAGACTGTTCAAAGGACATCATGGCTGACGATATGAGCATGAACCCCTCGCGGGGCGACTTCGAGGCGCTTCTCGACGAGAGCATGGGCGGACGCGATTTCGCCGAGGGCACGGTGGTCAAGGGCCACGTCGCCGCCATCGAGAAAGACTTCGCGATCATCGACGTCGGCCTCAAGACCGAGGGCCGCATCCCGGTGAAGGAATTTGGCGTCGACGACGACGGCAAGCCCACCCTGAAGGTCGGCGACACCGTCGAGGTGTTCCTCGAGCGCATCGAAAACGCTCTGGGCGAGGCGGTGATCAGCCGCGA
>JBDTKQ010000020.1:0-3783 GCA_039935235.1 Caulobacteraceae bacterium | reverse complement strand
GTGCGGTGGGGGGCCGTTGACCCCCGGATCGAAAAGGTGGGGAGCGATGGCGCCCTTGCCGTCGCGCGCCGCCGCCCACGTCTGGCGACGATCGTGGCCGAGGGCGCACAGGGCGCCCATGCCGGTGACGGCGATACGGCGATCGGCCACGAAGCTAGGCGGCCTTCTTGTCGACAATGGCCTCGATCACATCGAGGAAGTCGCCCAGGTTTTTGGCGCTGGCGAAGGCGCCGTCGGGTATCTCCACGCCATACTTTTCCTCGACGGCGAAGATGATGCTGACGACGTCCACCGAATCGAGGCCGATATCCGCCAGTGTCGCCTCGCGGACCAGTTTGGCCCGGTCGATCAGCGACTCGGCGGCGATCACCTCGATCAGTTCGTCGTCCAGCTTCGCCATCGCGCCTCTCCGATCCGCCGCCCCGACGGTTGAGCCATAACAAGCCCGCGCCCGGCCGCCAAACGCGGGAGCGGCGATCAGCGCGGCAGATAGGTGCGCAACACCTCCTCGACGATCCGTTCGAGGCCGTTGAGGGTGTTGCATGTGCGCGCCACGTGACAGAAGCGGGCATAGGCGTCCATGCGGGAATCTCCCTGCCCCCAATAGGTTCGCGGCTCCGGGTTGAGCCAGATCACCGCCCGGGCGCGGGCGGAAATTTCGCCCATCAGGTCGAGGCGCGGGTCGGCATGGTTCGACCGCCCGTCGCCCAGCACGATGACCGTGGTCCTGCGATCGAGGGTGGCGAGCGTCATCGCCCGGAAATCCTCGAGCGCGCGGCCGTAGTCGGTGGGGCGAAAGCCGATGCGCCCGAGGATCAGGGCGATGGCGTCGTCGACCGTCTCGTCGGCGAGGACGTCGTTCACGCAGATCAACCGGTCCGAAAAGGCATAGGCGTCCAGTCGCTCGACGACCTCGCCCAGGCTGTAGAGAAACAACAGGAGAAACCGCGCGGCGCCGGCCACGGAGCGGGAGACATCGCAGATCGCCACGATCTTCGGCTTGTCGATGGCGGTCGTCTTCCACGCGATCTCGAAGGGGACGCCGCCATAGCCCATGCTGCGGCGGATCGTGCGGCGGACATCCAGACGACCCTTGCGCGCCCGGTGGCGCTTGCGCGAATAGCGGCTGGCGAGGCGCCGGGCGATGCGCCGCACGAGCGCCTCCATGGCGCGGAAATCCTCCGGCTCAATGGCCGTCAGCCGCTGGCCGGCGAGGATCGCCTCGCGCATCCGCCGGCCGTTTTCCCCCGCGTAGAGTTGCGCCTGGCGTTCCACGAAGCGATTCGCCTCGGCGAACAGCCGCGCGCGACCGGCCGCGAGGCGCCCGACGGCGCTCTCCGCGTCCTGCCCGCCGGTTTCCCGCAGATCGGCGATCCGCCCCTCCAGATCGCGAAGGCCCATGTCGTCGAGAATCCGGCGGGCGATCAGGGCGCGCTGGGTGTTGAGCCGGATATCGCCCGCCCCGGCGCGCGTCGCGGCCGCCTCCATCGCCGCGGCGAGGCCCGCGCCGTCGCCGCCCTCGAGCATCTCCTCCAGCGAAGGGCCCGCGTCTTCCGTCTCCCCCGCGGAAAGGACCTCGCCGGTGAATTCGTCGCGCCGGAAGAAGAGCTCGAAACAGGCGTCGAAGCGACCGACCTCGTCGGGACTCTTTGCGAGGGTGACGCACAGGGCGTCCTTGAGCAGCGCCCGCTCGCCATAGCCCACCTCGGCCACCGCCCGGTGGGCGTCGATCGCCTCGGCCGGCGAGACCCTCACCTCGCTGGCGCGAAGCGCGCCGAGGAAGTCCCCGAGCGTGCGTTGCACTAGCCGCCCCCCGCTCCCCCGCGCGCCGGGGCAGCGAGGAATTCGCCGATCCTCGTCTCGGCGGCGAGGATGTCGGGTTCATATTTGAGGAGCACGTTGAGGGTTTCGCGCACCAGCGCCGCGTCCAGGACGTGGGCGTGGAGCAGAACGAGCGCCCGCGCCCAGTCCACCGTTTCGGAAATCGACGGCAACTTGCGCAGGTCCATGGTCCGCACCGATTGCACGAATCTCACGAGTTGGGAGCGCAGCGCCGCATCGATTCCGGGAACCCGGCTGGCGACGATCTTCTCCTCCAGATTTTGGTCGGGGAGGGGAATGTGGAGATGCAGGCAACGCCGCTTGAGCGCGTCGCCAAGATCGCGGACATTGTTGGAGGTGAGAAAAACCATTGGCGGCACGGTGGCGCGGATCACCCCGATCTCGGGAATCGAGACCTGAAAGGCCGACAACATCTCCAGAAGAAAGGCTTCGAAGGCCTCGTCGCTCTTGTCGATCTCGTCGATCAGCAGCACCGCTCCGCCCGGGGCGCGGAGCGCCTGGAGCAGCGGGCGCGGCTCGAGGACCGGTTCGGAGAAGAACAGATCTCCGGTCCCGTGGAGGCGGTCCATGGCGGTTTCCATGTCCGGCGCCCCGGTAAGGGCGGCGCCCATGTGGTCCTTCAGGATCTGGGTGTAGAGAAGCTGCTTGCCGTATTTCCATTCGTACAGAGCCTTGCTCTCGTCGAGACCCTCGTAGCACTGGAGGCGGATCAGCGGCAGGCCGAGGAGAGCCGCGGCGCACAGCGCCAGCTCGGTCTTGCCGACGCCGGCGACGCCCTCGACCAGGATCGGCTTTTGCAGGTGCGCGGCCATGAAAAGGGCGGTGGCGATGCGGCGCGACGCGATATAGCCGACGGCCGCGAGGCCCTCGACAATACTGTCGACCGAGGCGAGCTTGGCGGGCATGGTCAAGGTTCGGCGGCCTTTCAGAGTGACTTGGCGGTTCGCGAGCGATCATCCATAGGTCAAGAGGAGGGCGGCGGACCATGACCATCGCGAACGACGCGCTCGACACCATGCCCGAGGAAGACCTCTCGGTCGTGGCGCCCGGGGTGAGAGACGGCGATATCCTGCTGTGCGCGGCACACGATCCGTTCTCGCGCCTGATCGGCTGGAGCACCAAAAGCCCGTGGACCCATGTGGCGATCGCCTGGCGGTGGCCGCCGTTGAACCGGATCGTCGCCTTCGAGTGTGTCCAGCACATCGGCGTCCACGCCGTCGGCCTCGAGCGGTTCATCAGTCAGACGAGCAGCGGCTCGCACCCCTATCCGGGCAAGATCGCCCTCGCGCGCCACGCCGCCATGCCGCGAGGCGACGCGCTCAAACCCATGGCCGATTTCGCGGTGGACGCCATGGGCGACCGGTTTTCACCCGGCGAGATCCTCAAAATCGCCACGCGCATCGCCGTCGGGCGCCTCCATCGCCGCATGCCCAGGGCCTTGGGGGCGAAAGACGAGTTCATCTGTTCGGAGTTCGTCGATCGCTGTTTTCGCGCGGTGGGGGTCGAGATCCCGTGGGACGGGCGCGGCTTCATCGCCCCGGCGGACATCGCTCTGGACCCGAAGGTCGAGGCGGTCGCGCAAATCCGCACGCGCTGAGAATCCCACGCCAAAGACAGCGACCCCGCCGCGACCATGCACGGCGCCCGGGAACAACCGCGCCCGCGCTCCCCTGTCAGGCGACGACGATCGGGGTCGTTCTGGACCAACTGGCCGACCTGATCGGGAGGCTCTCGCGGCCGGGTGAAGGAGCGAGGACGTCAGGCTCTTCTCGTCTAGAGCGTCAGCCCTTCCGGCAACGGCTCGCCGGCCAATTTCTTTCCATAGATCCTGTAGGTCTTGTAGATGCGCGCGCCGAAGCCTTCGAGGATGTGGCGCATCGGTGTGTTGTCCTCGAGAATCCACGAATATTCCGCCCGGGTGATTCCCAGTTTGACCCCCTC
>JBDTKQ010000019.1:0-15833 GCA_039935235.1 Caulobacteraceae bacterium | reverse complement strand
ACGAGGACGTCGCGCGGCTGAAAGACACCGCCGACCACATCACCCTCGCCGAGAGGCGGGCCATGGCGGCGGAGCGCATCAGCCCGCGCTCGAACCGGTGTCCCAGGCGCCGGCCGCGGCCGTCGATGACCATCCGAACCGCGAGACAAGCGCGCGCCTCGCCCTCCACCAGGGAGCACAGTCCGGCGGACAGGCGTTCGGGAAGCATGGGTTCGACCCGGTCGGGGAAATAGACGCTGTTGGCCTTGTCCCGCGCCGCGCGGTCGAGGGCGGAGGCGGGCCGCACATAGGCGGCGACATCGGCGATGGCGACCCAGACGATCCACCCGCCGGGGTTCTTCGGATCGGTGTCGACCTCGGCGAAGACCGCGTCGTCGTGATCCCGCGCGTCCGGCGGATCGATGGTGACCAGGAGAAGGCGCCGCAAGTCCGTGCGACCGGAGAGGGACGGGGGCGACGCCGCCAGCGCCTCGGCCTCCGCTTCCGGCGAAAACCCCGTGGGGATGCCGTGGGTGTGGATGGCGATCAGCGAGGCGGCGCGCGGATCGTCTTCCCGACCGACGACCTCGACGATCTTGCCGCGCTTGGGCCCATAGGGCCGCTCGCCGCCGGTCTCGATCCGCGCCAGGACGAGGTCGCCATCGCGCACATCCCGCCCTTCGAACTCGCTGAGACCGAGGCTCTCCTTTGAACGGCGGTCCACCGGCTCGATCCGCGCCTCGCGCCTGGTCTTGCGCACGACGCCCAAAATACGGTGGGCGCTCTGCCCCAGACGTTTGATCAGGCGGGCCTCGCGCTCACCGGTCTCGATCACCTCGAAACGCACCAGCAGGCGATCGCCGAGGCCCGGAGCGCCGGCGGCGGTCTCGCCGGTTCCCGGCGCGAGCCGCACCAGCGGCGCGGCGTCTCCGGCGCCGGTCAGGCGCACGAAGAGGTCCCCGTCGGCGTCGCGCTCGATCACGTCGGCGACGCCCACGGGCGGGATCCCGCCTGGTCGGGAAGGGCGGGGGTCCCGACGCGGCGGTCTGGAGAATCGCGGTTTGCCGGGCTTGGCCATGCGCGTGCTTACGCCGCCCCGCGAAAGGCTACGACGCCTTCCTGGCGGCCGGCGTGCGGGTTTTCGCCGGTTTCTTCGCGGGAGCCTTCCTGGCCGCCGGTTTGCGCCCTCCCTTTTTGCGTCCCGCCGGGGCGCCTTCGCGCGCGGCGAGCAGCGCGAGGGCCTCCTCGAGCGACAGGGCGAGGGGATCGGCGCCTTTTGGGACATTGGCGTTGGTCGCCTCGTGCTTGATGTAGGGGCCATAACGACCGGCCAGAATCCGAACCGGCTTGCCGGTTTCCGGATGGGCGCCCAGTTCCTTGAGCGCCGCGCTGGCGGCGCCGCGCGGACCCCGTCCGCCGGCCCGCTTCTCGGCCAGCAAGGTGACTGCCCGGTTCAGGCCGACATCGAACACCTCATCGACCCCGGCGAGATTGGCATAGGTTCCGCTGTGCTGAAGATAAGGGCCGTAGCGGCCGATGCCGGCCAAAATCACGGCGCCGTCGTCCGGGTGCACCCCGACGTCGCGCGGCAGGCGAAGCAGGCGCAGCGCCTTGTCGAGATCGACCGCAGCCGGCGGCCAGTCCTTGGGCAGACTGGCGCGTTTCGGCTTCTCGGCCGCCTCTTCCACATAGGGGCCGAAGCGACCGGTCTTCAGCCAGATGGCGTTTCCGCTGACCGGATCCTGCCCAAGATCGCGATCGCCGGGGGCTGCCTCGCCCTCGGCCTGGCTGGCGGCGATCGGCCGGGTGAAGCGGCATTCCGGATAGTTCGAACAGCCGATAAAGGCGCCGAACCGGCCCGCCTTGAGCGAGAGGCGACCATCGCCGCACGTCGGGCAGGCCCGCGGATCGGTCCCGTCGGCTTTCGCCGGGAAGATGTGCGGGCCGAGCGCCTCGTTGAGGGCATCCAGCACCTGGCTCATCCGCAGTTCGCCGATGTCGCCCACCGCGGCGCTGAAATCGGTCCAGAATTCGCGGAGCAAGGCTTTCCAGTTGAGCTCGCCGGCCGAGACCAGATCGAGCTTCTCCTCGAGTCCGGCGGTGAATCCATACTCCACATAGCGATGGAAAAACTGTTCAAGGAAGGCTGTGACCAGGCGCCCGGCGTCCTCGGGAAGAAACCGGTTCTTTTCCATCCGCACATAGGCGCGGTCGCGCAGCACGGTGAGGATAGAGGCATAGGTCGAGGGCCGGCCGATGCCGAGCTCCTCCATCTTCTTCACCAGGCTCGCCTCGGAATAGCGCGGCGGCGGTTCAGTGAAATGCTGGTCGGCGCGGGCGGCGATCACCCGCGCCTCGGCGTCTTGGGCAACCTGCGGCAGCCGGCCGCCGTCCTCTTCGCTCTCGTCGTCCCGGCCTTCCTCGTAGACCGCGAGATATCCTGGAAATAGGACGACCTGGCCGCTGGCGCGCAAGGCGGTCTGGCCGTCGGCGCTGTCCAGATCGATGGTCGTGCGCTCGATCCTGGCGAACTCCATTTGCGAGGCGATCATCCGCTTCCAGATGAGCTCGTAAAGGCGGCCGAGATCGGCTTCGAGCCGGAGTCGGCCGGGGTTGCGCTCAAGGCTGGTCGGGCGGATCGCCTCGTGCGCTTCCTGGGCGTTTTTGGCCTTGACCTTGTAGTGCCGGGCGGTCTCCGGCACGTACTCCTTGCCATAGAGGCCGGCGATCACCTCGCGGGTCTCGGCGAGAGCCTCGGGCGCCGAGGCGACACCGTCGGTGCGCATATAGGTGATCAGGCCGACCGTCTCGCCGCCGATGTCCACCCCTTCGTAGAGCCGCTGCGCCGCTTGCATGGTCCGCTGCGCCGAAAATCCCAGCTTGCGCGAGGCTTCCTGCTGCAGTGTCGAGGTGGTGAAGGGCGGGGGAGGGCCGCGGCGGGCGGGTTTCTTTTCCACCGCGGAGACCTTGAGCGTGGCGGAGTCCACCGCGGCCCTGGCCGCCGTCGCGGAGGCCTCGTCGGCGAGGTCGAACTTGGTGAGCCGCTTGCCCGCGTGCTTGACAAGGCGAGCGACGAACGGCTCGCCGCCGGCGGCGACGTAGGCCTCCACGCTCCAGTATTCCTGGGTGCGGAACGCCTCGATTTCGATCTCGCGGTCGACAATCAGGCGAAGGGCCACCGACTGAACGCGGCCCGCCGACCGAGCGCCCGGCAACTTGCGCCACAGGACGGGCGAGAGGGTGAAGCCGACAAGGTAGTCGAGGGCGCGGCGGGCGAGATAGGCGTCCACCAGCTCCATGTCGATTTGCCGGGGGTTCTTCATCGCCTCGGTGACCGCCGAGCGGGTGATGGCGTTGAAGACCACGCGCTCCACCGCCGCCCCCCTCACGGCCTTTCGCCGCTTGAGATCCTCGAGCACATGCCAGCTTATCGCCTCCCCCTCGCGATCGGGGTCCGTGGCGAGGATGAGGCGGTCGGCGCCCTTCAGCGCCGCGGCGATGTCGGACAGGCGTTTGGCGGACTTGGCGTCGACCTCCCACGCCATGGCGAAGTCGTCGTCGGGCTTCACCGACCCGTCCTTCGAGGGGAGATCGCGGACGTGCCCGTAGGAGGCCAGAACGGTGTAGCCGGGGCCGAGGTAGCGGTTGATGGTCTTGGCCTTGGCCGGGCTTTCGACAACGACGACGTTCATAAAGGTGACTTTGCGCGATGGCTTGGGGAGAGGGCCGCACGGAAGAGGCCGGGCGCGGAAAGTGGGGGCGCGCCCCCCGGCCTGTCAATGAGGGGCCGGCGATGGGGCGCGGTGGGCCTGACGCGAACGAGGTCTCGCCGAATGCAGAAGGGCCGCCTCGCGGCGGCCCTTCCGTCTTCGAGTCCGGAGTGGCTTGATCTAGGCGACCGCGGTCACCGCGCGGCGCCGAAGGGCGGCGCCGGCGAGGCCGAAGCCGACCAGCATCATCGCCCACGCCGCCGGTTCCGGCACGCCGG
Source organism: Caulobacteraceae bacterium (assembly GCA_039935235.1). GTDB lineage: Bacteria > Pseudomonadota > Alphaproteobacteria > Caulobacterales > Caulobacteraceae > Acaudatibacter. The sequence goes on along the minus strand of JBDTKQ010000019.1, from coordinate 11,866 downwards.
GCGCTGAACCTTCGAGCGTGAAGGCCAAATCGTTCGGCAACTGCGTGCGCGCGCCAAAAAAGTCCTGGAAGGCGACGCCGTCGCCGCCCGTCCCCGTCGCCCAGCCCCATTGCGGCGGGAAGGCGAGGTCCGGGACGATCGAGAGCCAGTACTGGGTCCCGGCGGCGGCCGCGAAGTTCGCGCTTCCCGAATAGGTGGCGCAGGCGAATGGGCAGGCAAAGGGCGCTTCATTGGCGTTGCCCGAGATCGTGTCGGTGTAGAGCGCCGCGCCCGGTTGACCCGCGGCGTCCGCATAGACGGTGAGGGTGAAAGCGGTGATCGGGCCGGGCGTGGGCGGGTTAAAGTAGCCGCCGGTCCAGTCGATCTTGTTGATCGTGGCGGCGGCGCCGAGTGTGAAATTGTCATAGACGGTGGCGAAATGGCCGTTGCCGCCGCCTGTATCGTTCTGACTGGCAAGCAGATTTCCGGTGCCGTCGAACGGCTGGGTGTAGACAATCGACGCGCTCGCTCCCGACGCGGCGAGTGCAATAACCGCGGCTGCAGCCGCGGTTTTGATGATCATTCTTTTCATGTGCATAGCCCCAGTTTGAGTGAATAGCCCCGGCTTCAACCGTGCTTGGGCGATCTAATCAATGTGGCGAGTTGTTGTCAAGCCTTGAATCAGAGGAGGATGCTATGTGGAGGCGACGAGGCCGCCGGGCAACAAATCCGCGCGACCCGCCACCGATAACTCCATCAACACGGCGAGAACGGTGGAGATTGGCGCGCCGGTCGCCCGGGCAAGGTCGTCTATGGTGACGGGAGCGGGTGAAAGCAGGTCCTCGACCATAGCGCGCACGCGCTCGATCGCCGTCTCGTCGCCGGTTCCGGAAAAATCGAACATCGCGGTTTCGGGGGCCGACACGCCCGGTTGAGCGTCGAGTACGCGGATCACGTCGAGAGCGCTTTCCACGAGGGTCGCGCCCTGGCGGAGCAGGTCGTTGGTCCCGTGGGCGCGCGGATCGAGGGGGGACCCCGGCACCGCGAACACCTCGCGGCCCTGTTCGCCGGCCAGGCGGGCGGTGATCAGCGACCCGGACTTCATTTCGGCCTCGACCACGATCACCCCCAGCGACAGGCCGGCGATGAGACGGTTGCGGCGCGGGAAATCGGCCGCCCGCGCGGTGTGGCCGGGTGGCCGCTCGGAGACGATGCACCCGCTCGCCTTGATCGCGTCGTATAGTTCGCGATTGTCCGGCGGATAGACATCGTCCTCGCCGCCGCCGAGAACCGCGATGGTCCCGAACGGGAGAGCCCCCTCGTGGGCGGCGGCATCGATACCGCGGGCCATGCCCGAGATCACCACATAGCCGGCCTCGCCCAGCTCCGCGGCGAGGGTGCGGGCGAAACGCCGTCCGGCCGCCGAGGCGATCCGCGCGCCGACGACGCCCACCGCGCGGCGACCCAGAAGCGCCGCGTCACCAATCGTCCAGAGCAAGGGCGGTGGCGGATCGAGCACGGCGAGGAGCCGCGGGAACCCCTCGTCCCCGCCCGTGATCAGGTGCGCTCCGATCGCGGTCCCCGCGGCGAGCTCGGTTCGCGCCTCGTCGAGGTTCGGTATGAGCGGCGCCCCCGCCCCGCCGCCGCGCCGGGCGAGATCGGGGAGGGCGGCGAGCGCGTTGCCGGCCGAGCCATAGCGCTCGATCAGGCGGGCGAATGTGACAGGCCCCACCGATTCGGCGCGGGCCAGTCGCAGCCAGTCGAGGCGTTCGCGCTCCAGGCTCACGGTTTCGCGGGGGCCGGCCGGGCGCCGATCCTGGGCTCCGCTCCGGCGAGGAGGCGGCGGATGTTGTCCCGGTGGCGCACGAAGATGATCGCCAACATGAAGAGAGCCAGAATCACGCGGGCCGGGGTCTCCAGATGGAAGACGACGAGGAAAATCGGCGCGAGGGCAGCGGCGGCGAGCGCCGCGAGGGATGAGAAGCGGAACGCCGCGGCCATGCCGATCCAGACGGCCCCGCACGCCAGCGCGACGGGCCACGCGAGCGCGAAAAGAATGCCGAAAAAAGTCGCCACGCCTTTGCCGCCGCGAAACCGGAGCCAGACGGAGGCGACGTGACCGACGAACGCCGCGCCGCCGGCCACCGCCGCGGCGGTCGGCGAGAACAGCCATCCCGCGAGGAGAACCGCCGCCGCGCCCTTGCCGGCGTCGCCGATGAGGGTGAGGGCGGCAAGATCGCGGCGGCCCGTGCGAAGCACGTTGGTGGCCCCGATACTGCCCGACCCGATCGCGCGGATATCGCCCGCACCGCCCAACCGGGTGGCGATCACCCCGAACGGGATCGATCCCAGGAGATAGCCCCCGGCCACACTGATCGACAAGGCGGCCGGTTGGAGGGCGGCGGCGAGCATCCCCGCAGTCTAGTTTGTTCGCGAGACGCGCCTAGTAAAAAATCGGGCGTCTCACGGCGCCTCGTAAACCACCCGGCCGTCCACGAGCGTCATGCATACCGCGCCTTGAAGACGGCGGCCGTCGAAGGCGGAATTCCTGGATTTGGAGATGAGGTCGGCGGCGTCGATCAAACGAGGCGCCTCGATGTCGCACAAGATCACGTCGGCGGGTGCGCCGGCGGCGAGGCGCCCGGCGGAAAGACCGATGGCGCGGGCCGGGCCGAGCGTCGCCGAGTGGATCAGGCGAGCGAGGGGAACGCGGCCCTCGTGGTGAAGGGTCAGGAGCGCCGGCAAGAGAGTCTCCAGCCCGATCGATCCCGGGCTCGCCTCGTCGTAGGGCAGGCGCTTGTCCTCCGCCGGGGCGGGTGTGTGGGCGGAGACGACGATGTCCACCAGCCCGGAGGCCAAAGCCTCTATCAGCGCCAGCCGGTCGTCCTCGCCCCGCAACGGGGGGACCAGTTTGCAGAAGGTGCGATAGTCCCCGATGTCGATCTCGTTGAACGAAAGGTGGTTGATCGAGGCGGTGGCGAGGATCGGCAGCCCTCTCGCCTTGGCCCGCGCGAGGCTCTCGAGGGGGGCTGCGGCGCTGATCTGATCGACCATCAACCGCGCCCCGGTCAGCTCGACCAGGGCGATGTCGCGCTCGAGCATGATGGTTTCGGCCGCCACCGGCGCGGAGGGAAGGCCCATCCGACCGGCGAATTCGCTCTCGGTCGCCGCCGCGCCGTCGGTCAGCCATGGATCAGCCGGCCGGTGGGCGACCAGAACGCCCAGGCTTCCGGCGTAGCTGAGGAGCCGGCGCATCACCCTCGAATCGGCGATCGGCCGGTCAACGTCGGTGATATAGACGCAGCCCGCCTCGCGCATGAGGCCGATCTCGGCCATGCCCAGTCCCTTCAGGCCCTTGGTCGCCGCGCCGGCGGGATAGACGTGGACCAGTTCGATGTCCCGCGCCCGGCGGAGGATGAAATCGACCACCGCCGGATCGTCGATCGGCGGATCGGTGTCCGGCTGGACGACGATGGAGGTGACGCCCCCGGCCGCCGCCGCGCGCGCCGCCGATTTCAGCGTCTCCTTAGGCTCGGAACCCGGTTCTCCGGTCTTGACCCGCAAATCGATCAGGCCCGGACACACGAGGCGGCCGTCGGCGGCGATCACCCGAAAGTCGGCGGAAAGGCCCTCGAGCGTCGACGAACGGCTGACCTCGCCGATGAGACCGCCGCGTATCACCACGCACCCCGGACCGTCGTACCCGCTTTGCGGATCGATCAGGCGCGCGCCCACGAAGGCTATCGGCCGCGAGACCGGCCGGCAGGTCATCGGTTGTCCAGCCGGGCGGCGAGGGAGGCGAGCACCGCCATGCGAACCGCCACGCCCATTTCCACCTGGTCCTGGATCAGGCTGACGGTGAGGTCGTCGGCGACGTCGGAATCGATCTCCACGCCCCGGTTCATGGGTCCGGGATGCATGACCCGAACCCCCGGCGCCGCCCGCGCCAGCTTCTCGCGATCCAGTCCCCACAGGCGGAAATACTCTCGCATCGAGGGCACCAGATCGCCCTGCATGCGCTCGAGCTGAAGGCGAAGCATCATCACCACGTCGGCGCCTTCTATACCGCTCCGCAAATCGCGGTGAACCTCCACCCCCCATCGGTGAACGTCGGTCGGCATGAGGGTGGGTGGCCCGACCACCCGGACGTTCGCGCCCAGCATGGTGAGCAGTGAGACGTTGGAGCGGGCCACCCGACTGTGGAGGACGTCGCCACAGATCGCCACCGTCAGGCCGCCGATCCGCCCAAACGCGCGGCGCATCGAGAGGGCGTCGAGCAGGGCTTGCGAGGGATGTTCGTGCTGGCCGTCGCCGGCGTTGATCACACTGCATGTCACCTTCTGTGACAACAGCGAGGCGGCGCCGGAGGAGCCGTGACGGATCACCAAAAGGTCCGGTTGCATGGCGTTGAGCGTCACGGCGGTATCGACGAGGGTCTCGCCCTTGGCGATCGACGAGGCGCGGGGGCTCATATTGACCACGTCGGCTCCCAGCCGCTTGCCGGCCAGCTCGAACGAGCTCTGGGTGCGGGTGGAAGCCTCGAAGAAAAGGTTGATGAGGGTGCGACCTTTGAGGAGGTCCAGCTTCTTGTTCATCTGTCGATTGAGGGCGACGAAGCCGTCGGCCAGGTCGAGAAGGTCCCCCACATTCACCGGGTCGAGATCCGAAACGGAAAGGAAATGGCGGTGCGGGAACGGGAAGGTCCGCGCGCGGACCTCTTCGATGCCGGGGGCGCTCATGGTCATTAAAAGGTGGTTCTAGGCGCCCTGGCCGCGTCGCGCAACCGATCGAGCGCGCCTTGAAGGATCCAGGCGGCGGCGACCTTGTCCACCAGAACCGCCCGCCGCTTTCGGCTGACGTCGCCCTCGGCGATCAACACCCGGTTGGCCGCGACGCTCGACAATCGCTCGTCCCACAGCGCGATCGGGATGTCCCCCAGGCGCAGAAGGTTGCGGGCGAAGGCGCGGGAGGATTGGCATCGCGAGCCTTCGCTCCCGTCCATGTTCACCGGCAAGCCGATGACGATGCCGCCCGCGCCCCGGGTCGCCATCAGGCCGAAAAGCGCTTCGGCGTCGGCGGTAAACTTTGTGCGCCGGATGAGCGCGAGCGGCGAGGCGATCATCCGGCCGGTGTCGGAAACGGCCACCCCGATGGTCTTCGCGCCGAGGTCCAAACCGACCAGTGGCGCAGTCGCGCAAACCATGGCGCCGGGCAGATCGCGGAGGTCGACAACCGCCATGGCGCGCTTTCGGCCGCGCCGCGAGGCTTGTCAAACCGACCGGCGGTCGCGTAACGGGACGGCCGCCCGAGGAACCACTTGATGACCATCGACGCCGAGACCGTTCGCAAGGTCGCCAAGCTCGCCCACATCCGTTTGCCGCAAGAGCGTCTCGCCCCCCTGGCCAAGGAGCTTTCGGGCATTCTTGAATGGATCGAACAGCTTGGCGAGGTTGACACGGACGGGGTGGCGCCCATGACCTCGGCGGTCGCCGTCGCTCTGCCCATGCGCGAGGACGTGGTCACCGAGGGTGGCGATTCTTCCATCATTCTCGCCAACGCCCCCAAGGCGCGCGGCGGTTTCTTCGTCGTGCCCAAGGTCGTCGAGTGAGCGAGCTCACCAGACTGACCCTGAAAGACGCGCTCGCCGGCCTCAAATCCCGCGCCTTCTCGTCGGTGGAATTGACCCGAGCGCACATCGAAGCGATCGAGGCTGCTCGGCGGCTCAACGCCTTCGTACTCGAGACGCCCGAAAAGGCATTGGAGATGGCGCGAGCGGCGGACGGGCGGATCGCCGGCGGCGAGGCCGGCCCTCTCGAAGGCGCCCCGATCGGGATCAAGGATCTGTTCTGCACCGAAGGCGTGCGGTCCACCGCGGGGTCGCGAATCTTGGGCGACTTCATCCCGCCCTACGAATCGACCGTCACCGCCCAGCTCTGGCGCGACGGGGCGGTCATGCTCGGCAAGCTGAACATGGACGAGTTTGCCATGGGTTCGTCGAATGAAACCAGTGCTTTCGGACCGGTAATCAATCCTTGGAGGAGCGCCGGTTCCAATGCCAATCTTACGCCCGGTGGATCGTCGGGCGGATCGGCCGCCGCTGTCGCCGCCGATCTGGTGCTGGGCGCCACGGCGACGGACACCGGAGGCTCGATCCGTCAGCCGGCCTCGTTTACCGGTACCGTCGGGGTCAAGCCGACATACGGGCGGTGTTCGCGGTGGGGCGTCGTCGCCTTCGCCTCATCTCTCGACCAGGCGGGTCCACTGGCCAAGACGGTGGAAGACGCGGCATTGCTCCTGACGTCCATGAGCGGACACGACCCGAAGGACTCCACGAGCCTTCCCGCGGACGTGCCTGATTTTGCGAACTTTGTCGGAAAATCGGTCAGGGGGTTGCGGATCGGCGTTCCCAAGGAATACCGGGTCGATGGCATGCCTGCGGAGATCGAGGCCTTGTGGACCCGCGGTGTCGAGTGGCTGAAGGACGCCGGCTGCGACATCGTCGAGGTGAGCCTGCCGCACACCCGCTTCGCCCTTCCGGCCTATTACATCATCGCCCCGGCGGAGGCGTCGTCCAACCTCGCCCGCTACGACGGCATGCGCTACGGCCTTCGGGCCGAGGGCGCGACGCTTAACGAGGTCTACGAAGCGACCCGCGCCGCCGGCTTCGGCGACGAGGTCAAGCGGCGTATCCTGATTGGCGCCTATGTCCTTTCGGCCGGCTACTATGACGCCTACTATCTGAAAGCGCTCAAGGTCCGCCGCCGTATCGCCGACGATTTCACCCAGGCCTTCGGCAAGGTGGACGCGCTTCTAACCCCGACCGCCCCGTCGGCGGCTTTTGCCTTGGGCGACAAGGTCGCCGATCCGGTGGCCATGTATCTGAACGACATCTTCACCGTGACGGTGAATCTCGCGGGGCTTCCCGCGCTCAGCCTTCCGGGGGGCCTGGACCCGGCGGGGTTGCCGCTCGGCCTACAACTCATTGGCCGGGCGCTCGACGAGGGAACCCTCTTTTCCCTCGGCGGCGCCATCGAAAAGGCGGCCGCCTTTCGGGCGCGACCGGCGTGCTGGTGGTAGACTCCGGGCCTTTCCGCGTGCGGAAAGGCCCGGTTCGTCTCAAGGGGCGGCGTTGAGGTCGGTCTGGATGGACTTGAGCCGGGTGTCGTCGAGCTTGGCTTCCGGATAGGCGGAGACTCCGCGAAGGGTCATGCCCTTGATCTGGTCGAGGCCGGGATAGGCGATCAGCTCCGGGTAGTCCTTCTGGATCACCGCCTTGCTCGAAGGATTGGCCAGGAGGTCGCCGATGGTGGTGGTTTCCACCGAGGCCTTTCCGGCGGTCGCCGCAATCGGCGCGGGTGCGGCGGTCTGGGCCAAGGCCGAAGCGGCGAGGCCGCTCACGATGGTGAAGGCGCAGAGGGCGGCGATCGCTCGTCTCATGGTCAGGTCCTTGTGAAGCTGTTTCGATGGAGGGGAAGTGGGGAACACTTTTGCCGGTTTGTCCAGCGCACGGCCGGCGGTGTAAGAGCAGCGCCATGAGCGAAAGCCGAACGATCGAGGGTGCGACCGGGCCATGGGAGATCGTCCTTGGCCTCGAGATTCATGCCCAGGTGGCGTCGAAAGCCAAGCTGTTCAGCGGCGCGGCCGTGGGGTTCGGCGCGGGACCCAACGAGCAGGTGAGCCTCGTGGACGCGGCAATGCCCGGGATGTTGCCGGTGATCAACCGCCATTGCGTCGAACAGGCGGTGCTCACCGGCCTTGGCCTGAGGGCGAAGATCAACCTGTGGTCCCGGTTCGACCGGAAGAACTACTTCTATCCCGATCTGCCGCAAGGCTATCAGATCAGCCAATACAAGGACCCGATCGTCGGCGAGGGGGTGATCGAGGTCGAGCGGGACGACGGTTCGGTGTTCGCCGTGCGGATCGAGCGGCTGCACCTCGAACAGGACGCCGGCAAATCGATCCACGATCTCGATCCCGACGCGACCCTCGTCGATCTCAATCGGGCGGGCACCGCCCTGATGGAAATCGTCTCCTACCCGGACATGCGGACGGCGGAAGAGGCGGCGGCCTATGTGAAGAAAATTCGGTCTATCCTCCGCTATCTCGGAAGTTGCGACGGTGACATGGAAAAGGGCAACCTGAGGGCCGACGTCAACGTCTCGGTCCGCCGTCCGGGGGCGGCGCTCGGAACCCGCTGCGAGATCAAGAACGTCAATTCCTACCGCTATATACAACAGGCGATCGCCTATGAGGCCCGGCGACAGGTGGATAGTCTCGAGGACGGCGGGACGATCCGGCAGGAAACCCGACTTTTCGATCCCGGCAAGGGCGAGACCCGGTCCATGCGCTCCAAGGAAGAGGCGCAAGACTATCGCTATTTCCCCGATCCCGATCTCTTGCCGCTGGTTCTCGATCCGCGATGGCTCGCGGCCATCGAGGCGACCTTGCCGGAACTTCCCGACGCCAAACGGGCGCGCTTGTCGGCCCAATACGGGCTGTCCGCCTATGACGCCGCTGTTCTGGCGACCGATCGGGCGCGGGCCGACTTTTTCGAGCGCGCCGCGGCGGGCCGGGACTCGAAACTGGTGGCCAACTGGACGACCAACGAGCTCCTCGCCCGCCTGGCGAAGGATGGCCTCGAGATCGACGCCAGCCCGATCCCGGCCGAGGACGTGGCGGGCCTCGTGCAACTCCTCGAGGAAGGCGTGATCTCCTCGAAGATCGCCCGGGAGGTGTTCGAGCGGATGTGGGCCGGGGAGGGGGCGCCGGCCGCTATCGTCGCCCGCCACCAACTGGTGCAGGTCTCCGACACCGGTGAGCTCGCGCGCGTGGTCGACGCCCTGATCGCCGCCAATCCCGCCCAGGCCGAGGCGGTGCGCACCAGGCCCCAGGCCGTGGGCTGGTTCGTCGGCCAAGTGATGCGCCAGACGGGTGGAAAGGCCAATCCGGCGGCCATCAACCAGATCATCCGCGACAAACTGGACCCGGCCTGATCCTCAGGTCGGCGTTTCGGCGATCCGCATGAGGTCCGCCACCGCCCGGCCCTGATCGCCGCCTTCGGTGGCAAGTCCCGCGATCGCGCCCTGCCCGTCGGCTGGGGCGCGGTTCTGGCTCAGTTTCCACGCGCCCTCCAACCGATCCACCCACAGCCGGAGGCCGACGATACCTTCGATCATCCGTTCGACGTAAGGGGAAGGGGCGTCGGTCACCGCCCATGGCTCTGACCGCCCCGCCTCGCTGGCGTCGGTGAGCCGCTCCAATTGGGTGCGAAGCCACGCCTTGTCATGGACCGCCTCGAGCCTGCCGTGGGCGTGGACGACGATGTAGTTCCAGGTCGGCACGACGCGGCCGTCTTCCTGTTTCGACGGGTACCAAGCGGGGGAGATATAGGCATGCGGACCCTGAAACACGGCGACCGCCGCGGCGCCGTCTCCCAGAGCGCGCCAATGGGGATTTACTCGCGCGACGTGGGCGTCCAGCGTCATCGGTCCGGCAGCGCGGGTGACGATCATGGGGGCGTGGGTGACGAGATATTCGCCCGGCGACGCGGTGACGATGGCCGCCAGGCGGATGCGTCCGATCGCGTCCGCGAGAATCTCCGACCGGCGTTCGCGAAATTCCGCCTGGGCGTACATGGTCTCCCGTCGTCGGCCGCCCCGTTTCCAGGCATTAATCCGTTGTTCAACGGGAATCGTATTACCATCGGGGCGTCAAGATCGGTAGGAGAAGGCGTCGCTGATGAACAGCGAAACCGTTTTCGCGACCGTCGATCGTCTCCCGCCTCGTGGATCGCACCCGTCGGGCGACGAGCTCTTCCGCCTCGGCCTGCGCTATTCCACGGGTCAGGGCGGGACCCCCGTCGACTATGTCTCGGCCCACACCCTGTTCAATCTCGCGGCCCGCGAAGGCTCGCTCGAGGCGAAGATCTACCGCAAGGAATTGAGCGAGGAGATGGACCCCGCCGACGTCGCCGACGCCCAGCGCGCGGCGCGGGAGTGGCTGGAAAAGGCTTGATCCCTCCGCCCCGTGATTTCCGGCCGGCTCCCGGTCGATTGCCACCCGCCGCCGAACCGGCTATCGCACGGCGCCTTGGAAGGTGACGTGGCCGAGCGGCTGAAGGCGGCGGTTTGCTAAACCGTTGTACGGTGTAAAGCCGTACCGAGGGTTCGAATCCCTCCGTCACCGCCAGGACACCACTCGGTTCCTCTCCGCGCATGCGGTCAAGCGAAGGCGCGCCGTTGCCGCGGCCGCGCAATCACACCCACTGCGCGGGCTTGGAACTGATCGCGCCTCCACGCGTTGTCAACGCTACGATTCCAAAGGTCTTGGCCTTCTCCCAAGCGTTTTTTAACGCCCACCGAGGTCCAAGCGCCATGGCGATCGTCTTTTCAAGTCCGTCTTCCGCCCAGTCACGGCGCGGTCTCCTGCTAAAGGGGGGCGCCATCGCCGGAGCCGCGGTTGCGGCGGCGGCGCTGCCCGCTTTCGCCGCCGCCAAGAAGATGTCGCAGAGCGCGGCCAAATATCAGCCGACGCCCAAGGGCGCCGCGCGCTGCGATGTCTGCGCCCTGTTCCAGAAACCCGCCGCCTGTCAAACGGTCGCGGGCGTGATCAGCCCCTCCGGCTGGTGCATCCTCTTCGCCGCGAAATAGAGCGTGCCGGGGATATTTTTCCACCGGCTTCGCACCGGGCTCTTCGCTCTTGGCCTCGCGCTGACTGGGTTTGGCGCGGCCCACGCCGTGCCCGCTTTCGCGGTGCAGACCGGCCAGCCGTGCAGCGGCTGCCACGTCGGCGGCTTCGGGCCGCAGCTCACGCCGTTTGGACGGGAGTTCAAGATGGGCGGCTATACGCTGAGGACCAACGGGTTCAACCTGCCGGTCTCCGCCATGGCGGTCGCCTCCTACATTCGAACCCAGGAAGATCAACCCGGCCCGCCGCCACGGCACTACGGCGTCAACGACAACGTCACCCTCGACCAGGCGAGCCTCTTCCTCGCCGGCGGCGCGGGAGACCATCTGGGCGCCTTTGTTCAGGCGACCTACGACGGCGTCGCGCGCGCCTTCCACTGGGACAATCTCGACCTCCGCGCGGTGACGAAGGTCAAGATAGGCGGTGGGAACGCGATTCTCGGCGTCTCCCTGAACAATGCTCCCGCCGTGACAGACGCGTTCAACACACTCCCGGCATGGGCGTTTCCCTACACGACCTCCAGCCTCGCGCCTGGAGCGCCCGCCTCGCCCCTGATCGGCCAGCTGGCCCAGAACACCCTTGGCATCACCGCCTACGCCTGGGTCAACTCGACAGTCTACGCGGAGTTCGGCGGATACCAATCGCCCAGTTCCAGCTTCCTGATCCACGCCGGGGTCGACCCAACGGCGCCTGGCAGTATTCGGGGCGTCGCGCCCTATGCCCGGCTGGCCTGGAACAAGAACTTCGGAACCAGCAACATCGAGGTGGGCGCATTCGGCCTGTGGACGGACATCTATCCCGGTCTCGACCGCACGACCGGGCAGACCGACAACTACGCCGACACCGGCGTCGACGCCTCCTACCAGTACTTCTCCATAAGCAAGAATGTGTTCACGCTGAACGCCCGTTACATCCATGAGCAACAGAGCCTTTACGCTTCCCGGATCATGGGCCTCGCCCAGAACGGCCGCAACCGGCTGGAGGAAGTGCGGATGGACGCCTCCTACTATTGGCGGAACGATATCGGCGTCACGGTGGGGCTGTTCGACACATGGGGGTCGGCCGACACCCTGCTCTACGCCGGGGATCGCACCTTTACCCCCAATACCTCCGGCCTGCTCTTTCAGGTCGACGGCACGCCCTTCGGCGGCCGAGGCTCGCCGCTGGGCCCCCGCTTCAACCTTCGCGTCGGGGCGCAGTA
>JBDTKQ010000018.1:0-2961 GCA_039935235.1 Caulobacteraceae bacterium | reverse complement strand
GGCATAGGTCAGCTTGTCGAGATTGAGGACCTCGTGCGGCGTGTGGCCGATCAGATGGCGCACGAGGGCCGAGCCGATGAACCCGGCGCCGCCGGTGACCAGAATGCGAGACGGCGCCTTGGGATCCGCCGGTCCGCTCACAGGGTTATCGGCGCAAGCGCGCGGTCCAGCGGAGATCCCTCGTAGGCGAAGGGGCTCTCGAACCCGGTCAAGGGCGGAAGGAGGGCATCCTTGGCCGAGAGGATCGGGGCCGCGCCATCCGTGGGCCACGGCAGGCTCAGGCTCTCGTCGTTCCAGATCACGCCGCCCTCACAGTCCGGAGCATGGAAATCGGTCACCTTGTAGTGGACTTCCGTGTCGCTTTCGAGGGTCAGAAAGCCGTGGGCGAAACCCTCCGGAACGAACAGCGCCAGGCCGTTGGCCGCGCTCAGTTCGGCGCCCACCCAGTGGCCGAAGGTCGGCGACGCCTTGCGGACGTCCACGGCGACGTCCCAGATCGCGCCCCGCGGACAGCGAACGAGCTTGGCCTGGGCGTGAGGCGGCCGCTGGAAATGCAGGCCTCGAAGGACCCCCTTGTCGCGCGAGAGGGAGTGGTTGTCCTGGACGAAACCCGCATGGATGCCGTCGGCGGCGTATGCGCGCGCGTTCCAGGTTTCGGAAAACCAGCCGCGCTCGTCGCCGAACCGGCGCATGGCGATGAGGCGAACGGGCACGGGGCGGCCCCGCGGCGCGCTTGAGTCCGCGTCCCGCCTAGCGTTCCGCGGCCACGGGCGCGGGGGCGGTCTCGCTGGTTTCGGCGAAGCGGTGTTGCGCCGAGAGAAGCCAAAGATAGATCGGCACGCTGTCCTCGACGAAGCGGTAGCTGTGCCCGAATTCGTCCTCCTGACGCTCGATAAGGGCGCCGGCCGTGGCCAGATGATCGATCAGGGTCTTGGCCTTGGCGATGCTCTCGGCGTCTCCACGAAGGGCGCCGATATCGTCGGAGGTGAACTGGCCGCCAGAGGATTGGGCCGCCCCGGCCACGGCGCCGAGGGTCCCCAGCATTCCGGCCTGCACGCAATCGGAAATCTGCATCTGCGAGCGCTTCGATATGCGGCCCTTCAGTTCGGCGACCGCCTCGCTCGTGGCCACCGCGACATCGTCGGCGGTGACCGTGGTCCGCCCGTCGTCGATCGCCAGAAGGCCGGCGCGGTGGCCCAGAAGGCTGGCCAGATAGGGAAAACCGATCGCCCGGGAGATGATCGCCTGGGTCGCCGCGTCGTCGAACAGGACCCCGCTGACCTCCTCGCCGTTGGTGACCAGCTGGCGGATCTCCGTGGCGGTCATCTTGGGGACGTTGAGGGCGTAGACGTTGCGCTGCACCGAAGGCACGTTCTCGACCAGTTCGGTGAGGTTCGCCGCCACCCCGGCGATCACCAGCTGGACGCGGGACGAACGGTCGGAGAGGCTTTTCAGAAGCTCGCCGACGCAGCGGCGGAAATCCCTGGATTCGCAGCGGTCGAATTCGTCGAGAATCACCAGGACGCGCGTGCCGGTGACCGTATGCAGCAGATCGCTGGCGGTGCGCACCGAAATCGGCTCGGCGGTGAGCAGGTTGGCGAGGCTGGCGTGCTTTTCCGCCTCGGGGCTGGTGGGCCCGTATTCGCCGTGGAAGAGAAGGGGAATGCCGCGCGCGACCGAGCGGATCATCTCGTCGAAGTTCGATTCCGCGCCGCACGAGACATAGACCACCTGATAGCGTGCGTCGCGCGCCGCCTGGGCGAGGACGTGGAGCATGGAGGTCTTGCCGATTCCGCGCTCGCCGTAGATGACCGTGTGCAGCCGCTCGTCCTCGATCGAGCGGATCAGATCGCTCATGGTCTTGGCGCGGCCCGCGAACAGGCGCCGGTCGGTCACCGGTTGCGAGGGGGTGAAGGCATTGCGCAGCCGGACCCGCAGACCGGCGAAGCGATCGCCGAGCTTGGGATCGAGTTGATCCCCCGCCGTGGACTTGAAATGCGGAAAGCTCGGCGGCGCCGCAAGCCGCCTGGCGGGCGCCACCCGGGCCGCCCGTATCGGCGCCGACAAGGCGACCATCGGCTCCGGCCTGCGCGCGGCCCTGCGGCCGAAACGGGCCCTCAATCGATCGAACAAACCCATGCCACCCTCTTTGAGGCCTCGTCGTTCCGTTGCCTCTACAACATCGCGCGTCAATTCCGGCCTAAAAAATCCCGCCCCGCGCCTCGCGCCCGCAAAATCGCGTCCCGGCCGCGCTCAAAGCGTCTGATTAAACGGCTTGAGGACGTAGAACACATAACCGATGACCGCGGCGATGATCACCCCGGCCACCACCCCCTGGCCATGATTGCCCAGATAGTTGGCCACCGCGCAGCCGATGCACGGCGGCAGATATTGATACATGTGATCGCGGGGTTCCTGCGCGGTGGACCGTTGCAGAAACAGAACCACCAGACCGGCGAAGATGGCCATGGTGATCAGATCGTAAATCGTCTTCACGGCGCTCGACCCCCTCGCCCCACCCTTCACCGCCCCCCGAAAAGGGCTCGCGTCGGGCCGTTACGCTGACCGCGGCCCCCTCGTCGACCGGCAGACTCTAGTCAAAGGCCCCCGCGGCGGGCAAGAACAAACTCGCCGCCGTCGCGATAGGGCGTGTGCAAGTGGCGCCGGCGCCTCTATGGGGTTCCGGTGAAACCCCCGCTCGGGGCTGGAAGCGCTGTAGGCGAAGATGGCGGGTCGGACCGATGAAGATTCACGACAACCTTCTTCACGCGCAATCGAACAACTTCACGGTCGTCCGCCTGGTCCTGGCGAGCGCGGTTATCTACACACACAGTTACGTCGCTGTTTCCGGTAGCGGGATCGATCGGGACAACCTGGGATTTCTGCTGGGCGCGCCGATCTCGACCTATGCCGTCGACGGCTTTTTTTTTCTCAGCGGATTTCTCGTTTACCCCAGCCTGA
>JBDTKQ010000017.1:0-15455 GCA_039935235.1 Caulobacteraceae bacterium | reverse complement strand
GCGGGCGAGCACCGCGGCCTCGCGCCCGGGCGTGACCTGCCGGCGCGCATCGTGCAGGAGCATCGACAGATCCCACGCCGGGTGGGCGACGACCGCGTCCTGAAAATCGAGGAGACCGACGCGGGCGACGCCGATCCGGTCGGGCAGCCAGATCAGGTTCTCGGCGTGGAAGTCGCGCAGGCAAAACACGCTCGCCCCGACCTCGGCGCGACGTCGTATGGGCCGCCACACGCTCTCCCATTCATCAAACGCGCCGTCGTCGAAGGCGAGGCCCGGGTAGAATTTCGGCGCCCATTCGAGGAAAAGGTCGCCGGCGGTCTTCAGTGCCAGATCGTCGTAGGCCAGAAGCGGCCACGCGCCGACGATCACGGGCGGGGCCACCGCGTGAAGGCGGAGCAGGACGTCGACGGCGGCCTCGTAGAGCGGGACCTCGTCAACGCCGGCCCCGATCAGGCGTCCGTAGACATCGTCGCCCAGGTCTTCGAGCACGGCCAGACCGGCAGCCGGATCGGCGGCGATCACCTCCGGCGCCGACAGGCCCAGACCGCGCAGCCACCCGGCGCACGCGACGAAGGCGTCCACCCGCCCGGCGGCGAGCCTGTAGAGGGCGTTGAACCCCAGGGCCGCCCGCTCGTCCGGCGTCGCGGCGGGAGGACACGGCGGGCTTTCCGCCGACGGCGGCTGGTCCATGAGAATGAGGCTGGCGCCGGCCGCCGGGCGCAGCCGCTCGTAGCGGCGGGTGGAGGCGTCGCCGGCCAGGGGCTCGCGCACGGCGCCGGCCAGACCGTTGGCGCGGAGAAAGGCCAGGCGAACCGCCTCGCGTTCAGCGGACAATGCCGCGCCCTTCCCACGCCCCGTGCGGCGCGAGCCGGGCCCGGCGCGTCGTTCCATCGACCGTCAGGTCGACATCGAGGCGGTCCGGCGGAAGGTGATGACCGAGGCGCCCGGCCCACTCGATCACCGCGGCGCCCTCGCGCAGGGCCTCCTCGAGGCCGATCTCGAACGCCTCGTCCGCCGAGGCGATTCGGTAGAGGTCGAAATGGGCGATGGGGAATCGCGGGCCGTCGTAGAACTGCGCCAGGGTGAAGGTCGGGCTCGGCACATCCGCCTCGGCCGGCGCGAGGGCGCGGATCAGGCCCCGGGCGAGAACCGACTTTCCCGCCCCCAGCGGCCCGCTCAGGCAGATCGCCTCGCCTCGTTCGAGGGCACGGCCCAGGGCGGCGCCGAGAGCGGCGGTGTCCGCCTCGGCATTGAGCCGAAAGTCGCCCTCCGCGGCAAGGATCATGCGCCGGTCTCCGTAAAGCCCCGGTCGGGTCGCCGGGGAAGGTCCCGCTCGACATGGTATCGCATCCGCGCCGCCGCCTCGCCGGGGTCCACCGGAAGGTCCCGGGGCATCACCGGGGCGCCGACAATCAGGTGGAAACGCTTGCCGCGCTTGTTGAGCAGTTCGTGAAACAGGGTGATGTCGCGAAGCTCTCCCGAGACGCCGTCGAACAGGTGAAAGAGCGTCGGCCAGGGTCCGGCCAGATGCATGGGAATCACCGGCGCCGCGTAGCGGCGGGCGACGGAAAAGGCGCTGGGAGCCCAGTCCAGGTCGGCGGCCCCGCCGCCGGCGACGCGCCGGGCCAGCCGGCCGGCGGGGAAGATCATCAGCCCCCGCTCCGCCTCCATGGCCGCGCGGGTTCTGGCGAGGGTGACGCGGGTGCGCGCCCGGGTGCGCCTGGATTCCACCCATTCCACCGGGATCAACACCTGCCCAAGGCCGGGCGCGACGCGGTGGGCGTCGGCGTTGGCGTAGAACAGGAGGTCCGGCCGCACGCTCGTCACGACGTCCCATACCGCGACGCCGTCGGCGATCCCCGTGGGATGGTTGCACACCGCCACGAAGCGGCCGACGGGCGGGATATGTTCTTTCCCTTGCACGGTGACCCGCAAGGACAACAGCCGCGAGACGAAGGCGAGGGCGTCGCGGCCGCTCATCGGAGCGATCGCGTCGGCCATCCGGCGGGCCCTGCCGTACCCCAGAATGGCATAGAGCACGGGCCGCACCACCGGCCATGCCGCGCCGCCGGCCAGCCCTGGCGCGCGCTCGGCGATCAGCCGGTCGACGATATGATCGCGCGTCCGGGCGCCCCCGAACAGCGGCGCGGCGATGGTTTCGTACGCCATGACGCACCATGCTCGCGCGGAGGCTTGGGCGGCAAGAGCGCTTGACGGCCCTCGAAGAGCGGGCGAAGCATCGCCGAAGCAGACGCCGCAGGGGGTTCGGGGGATCGATGAGGCGGCTGCATGTCTTCTCCACACTCGCCGTCCTTGTCATCGTCGCCGGAGGCGTGCTCGCCGCGTGGTGGGACCTCGATCTTCGCTGGCGACCGCACGCGATCGTCCACGACCAGGCGGCCATCGCCCGGAGTCTCGCCGGATCGGGCTGGGTCTCGCCGCATCTTTCGGGACCCGTGCTCTATGTCGTGGCCCACCGCGATTGCGCGCCGTGCGGCGCGTTCGAGGAGCGGGAGCTCGAAAAGCTGAACGCCGCCGGCGTCGACACCCGGGTGATCATGGTCGCCTTGGCCGACAAGAACGGGCAGGCCCGCTCGGGGCCCGTCGAGCGCACCACGGTGGCGGCCCTGTGGCTCGACCGCGACTGGGGTTTGCTGCAACGCTGGCTGGCGACGCCGGAGGGCGTATGGACCGCGCCTGGTCTCGTCCCCGCCGACGGCGACACGGCCCGCACCGCGGTGATCGCGGCGGGCCGCCAGACGGTCGCCGATCTGCGCCCGCTGCTGCGCCGCAACGGCGTGCGCATGGCCTATCCCGTGCTCGTGTGGTGGACGAAGGGCGGCGCGATGCACGCCTGCTCGTGCCGCCGGGCGCAAAGCTGGCGGCGGATGGAAAGGGAGCTGGGCGCCTGACGTGACGCCCTCCCGCCTTCGCGCCGCCTACGACGAACGACTGGCGGAGGGCAGCCTCGCCCCCGATGCGGGTCAGGCGCGGGCGGTCGAGGCCCTCTCGCGGCTGGAGGTTGCCTTGGCGGCGGCCTCCGGCGGCCTGTTCCGCGCCGCGCGCCAGGTGCGGGGTGTCTATCTGTGGGGACCGGTGGGCCGGGGCAAGTCGATGCTCATGGACCTCTTCTTCGCGGCGGCCCCGACCGCGCCCAAACGCCGGGTCCACTTCCACGTCTTCATGACCGAGGTCCACGCCGCGATCGGCGCCTGGCGCGGGGGAACGGCGGACGAGCGGCGCGCCCGGTTCGGGCGAAGCGGCGGCGACGATCCGATCCGTCCGGTGGCCGCGGCGATCGCGCGGGAGGCGCGGCTTTTGTGTTTCGACGAGGTTCAGGTCACCGACATCGCCGACGCCATGATCCTCGGACGCCTGTTCGAGGCGCTCTTCGCCCGCGGCGTCACCCTGGTGGCGACATCGAACCGCGCGCCCGGCGACCTCTATACCGACGGGATCAACCGCCAGCTCTTCCTGCCGTTCATCGCCATGCTGGAGGCGCGGCTGGAGATCACGCCTCTGGCGGGGAGCCAGGATCACCGGCTGGACCGCCTGCGCGCCGCCGGCCGCTGGTTCGAGACCGGCGATCCGGCGGCGCAGGCGGCGTTCGACGCCCTGTGGCTGGACGTCGTGGGCGGCGCGGCGGAGACCGGCGTCACCCTTCAGGTTCTCGGCCGCGCCCAGCACTGGCCCAGGGCCACGGGCGGTCTGTTGCGCGCCCATTTCGCCAGTCTGTGCGTGCAGGCGCTCGGCCCGGCGGACTACCTCGCCATCGCCGCGCGGTTCCACACCGTCTTCGTCGAGGCGGTTC
The DNA here is from genome assembly GCA_039935235.1 of Caulobacteraceae bacterium. Taxonomy (GTDB): domain Bacteria; phylum Pseudomonadota; class Alphaproteobacteria; order Caulobacterales; family Caulobacteraceae; genus Acaudatibacter. Next base: position 11,644 of record JBDTKQ010000017.1, on the reverse strand, counting down.
CCCGGCTCGGTCCCGGGATGCGCGACGCGGCGCGGCGGCTGGCGACGCTGGTGGACACCCTCTATGAGGCCCGCGCGCGGCTGGTGGTGCTGGCGGCGGGGGAGCCGGGCGCGCTTTACCCCGCCGGGGACCTTGCCTTCGAGTTCCAGCGCACCGCCTCGCGCCTCGCGGAGATGCGCTCGGCCGACTGGCCGCAGGCCATACCGTCCCCGGCTCAGTGATAGCCGATGTCGCCCCGAACCTTGCCGCGGAAGACCCAGTAGGACCAGCCGGTGTACATCAGGATCACCGGCAGGAGAAAAAGCGTCCCGACCAGCAAGAACGCCTGGGTGCTTTCCGACGACGCCGCCTGCCACAACGAGTAGTGGTGCGGCACGATCATCGGCCACAGGCTGATGGCGATCCCCAGATAGGACATGGCGAACAGGAGGATGGCGGCCGCGAAGGGCTGCATGTCAGAGCGACCGCCCAGAGCGCGCCACGCCCACGCAGCGAGCGCCACAGTGATCAGCGGAACCGGGGCGAGATAGGCGATGTTCGGCCAGTCGAACCAGCGGTGGAAGATCTCCGGATCGGCCGCCGGGGTCCACACGCTGACCGCCGCCACCGCCGCGATGGTGCCGATGAGCGCGATCCGACCGTGACGCGGGGCGCTGGCCTGAAGCTCGCCTTCGGTCTTCATCACCAGCCAGCCGGCGCCCAGAAGGCAATAGCCGAACACAAGGGCGACGCCGGTGAGCAGGGAAAAGGGGGTGAAGCAATCGAGGCTCGAGCCGGCGAAGGTGCGTCCCTCGACCTTGAAACCCTGGATGAAGGCCCCCAGCACGATCCCCTGGGCGAAGGTCGCCACGGTCGAGCCGATGGAAAAGGCATGGTCCCAAACGCCCTTGGACCCGGCATCGCGAAAGCGGAACTCGAAAGCGACGCCGCGGAAGACCAACGCCAGAAGCATCAGGGCGATCGGAAAATAAACCGCCGGAACGATGATGGCGAAGGCCAGGGGAAAGGCCGCCATGAGCGCCAGTCCGCCCAGCACCAGCCAGGTCTCGTTGCCGTCCCAGATCGGGGCGATAGAATTCATCACCAGATTGCGAGACGCGGTGTCAGGCGCGAAATTATAGAGCATGCCGACGCCCAGATCGAAGCCGTCGAGCAGGACATAGAGAAAGACGCCCAGGCCGAGCACACCGGCCCAGACGCCCGTGAGATCGAGGATCGGCGCGAGTTCAGCCGGCGAGGTCGGCATCGTTTCCTCCCGCGACCGCGCCCCCGCCCCGGGTGGCGGCGACGATGGGCTGGGCGGTGCGCCCGCCTTCCACCGGTGCGTCGCCCCCCGGCGACTCCGCGCCCCGGCGCACGAGCCTGGCCATGATGTAGAGCCCCGCCGGATACATGATCAGATAGACCGCGACATAGGCGGCGAGGCTTATGGCGACGTCGCCGCCGGTGAGCGACGGCGACACCGAATCGCTCGTCCGCATCAGCCCGTAGACGGTCCACGGCTGTCGGCCGGTCTCGGTGACGATCCAGCCGGCGATCACGGCGACGAACCCGGCGGGCGCGACCCAGACGCACAATCGCAGGAACCATGGGGTGTCGAACAATCGCCGTCGCGCCCGCAGCCACGCGCCGGTCACGGTCACCGCCAGCATCACGATGCCCAAACCGACCATGACGCGAAAGCCGAAGAACGGGAAGATCACCGGCGGCTGCTGGTCGCGTGGCCACGACTTGAGCCCCCGCACCGTTCCGTCCAGGCGATGGGTGAGGATCAGGCTGCCGAGATCGGGGATATCCACCGCCAGGCGGTTGGCCTGCCGGGCCTGATCGGGAATGGCGAACAGGGTCAGGGGCGCCCGCGCGCCGCTCTCCCAACGCCCCTCCATGGCGGCGATCTTGGCCGGCTGGTATTTCAGGGTGTTCAAGCCGTGGGCGTCGCCCAGCACGATCTGGAGCGGAACGAGCCCCAGGAGCAGCCACAGGGTGATGGAGATCATCCGTCGCGCCTCGGGGCCGAACCGGTCGCGGCGCAACAGCCAGCTTCCCACGCCCAGCACGACGAAGCCGGTGGTGACATAGAAGGCCACCACCGTGTGGGCGAGCCGAAAGGGAAACGACGGGGTGAAGATCACCGCCATCCAGTCGGTGGGGAAGAACCGTCCGCCGACGAGGCGAAACCCGCGCGGTGTCTGCATCCAGCTGTTCACCGCGATGATCCAGAAGGTCGAGATCAGGGTGCCGGCGGCGACCATCAGGGCGGCAAAGAAGTGCGCCCAGCGGGGCACCAGCGAGCGGCCGAAGAGGAGCACGCCCAGAAACCCCGCCTCGAGAAAGAAGGCGGTCAGACCCTCATAGGCGAGCATCGGCGAGATGACATTGGCCGCGGCGTCGGAAAACCGGCTCCAGTTGGTGCCGAACTGGAAGGGCATGATGATCCCCGAGACCACCCCCATGCCGAAGGCCACCGAGAAAATCCGCACCCAGAAGTTGGAGATGCGGAACCAGACCTCGTCCCGGGTGAAGAAATGAAGCCCTTCCATGAGCGCGATGAACGAGGCGAGCCCGACGGTGAACGCCGGCAACAGGATGTGCCAGATGATCACCCACGCATATTGCACGCGCGACAGGATCACCGGATCGAGCATGGGCGCCTCCCTCCGTGGGCAGATGGATGATAGACCGGCGACGATGCCTTTGTCTCGGCATACGGTTTGCCGCCTTTCCGCCTCGGCGATCTTCCCGCGCGTGGAAAATGCGGGTCACGAACACGATATCGCGCGGGACGCGACAAGCGGACAGGCTTCATTCCAGGGCGTCGAACCGTTGCTCGAGCGATCGGCGGAAGTTCACGAGGGCGTCTTCGGCGGGGACCGACTCACCGGTTCAAAGATACTCCGCGTATCTGGCCTCGTCCTCGGCCCAATCCTCATCCAGCGCCTCTTCGATCAGCGCCGCGGCGTAGTCATTCACCGGTTTGCCGGCGGTCTCGGCGGCGGCCGCGAGGCGATGGGAGAGGTCCTCGCCCAATTCCAGTATGAGTCCGCCGTCGGCCCTGGGGGGATGATCCCGCCACTCCCCCTGCCCGTCAACTATCGAGGAAGCTGCGCAGTTTGCGAGAGCGGCTGGGGTGTTTGAGTTTGCGCAGGGCCTTGGCCTCGATCTGGCGGATGCGCTCTCGGGTGACGGAGAACTGCTGGCCGACTTCCTCGAGGGTATGGTCGGTGTTCATGCCGATGCCGAAGCGCATGCGCAGCACGCGTTCTTCCCGCGGCGTGAGCGAGGCCAGAACGCGGGTGGTGGTCTCGCGCAGATTGGACTGGATCGCCGCGTCGATCGGCAGGATGGCGTTCTTGTCCTCGATGAAATCGCCAAGGTGGCTGTCTTCCTCGTCGCCGATGGGGGTCTCGAGGCTGATCGGCTCCTTGGCGATCTTCAGCACCTTGCGCACCTTTTCCAGCGGCATGGCGAGCTTTTCCGCCAGCTCCTCGGGCGTCGGCTCGCGGCCGATCTCGTGGAGCATCTGGCGCGAGGTGCGGACGATCTTGTTGATCGTCTCGATCATGTGCACCGGAATGCGGATGGTCCGCGCCTGATCGGCGATCGAGCGGGTGATCGCCTGGCGAATCCACCAGGTGGCGTAGGTCGAGAACTTGTAGCCCCGGCGGTATTCGAACTTGTCCACCGCCTTCATCAGGCCGATGTTGCCCTCCTGGATCAGATCCAGGAACTGCAGGCCGCGATTGGTGTATTTCTTGGCGATCGAGATGACCAGGCGAAGGTTGGCCTCGACCATCTCCTTCTTGGCCTGACGCGCCTCGCGCTCGCCCTTCTGAACGGTCTGGACGATCCGGCGATAGTCGTCGATGGGCACGCCCGATTCGCTGGCGAGGCCGGCGATCTCGCCGCGGATGGTCCCGATCTGGGCCGTGTCGTTCTCCACGAACCTGGCCCAGCGCACACCCAGAGCGGCGACGCGGGCGGGCCACGCGGGATCCATCTCCGAGCCGAAATAGGCCTTGACGAACTCGTTGCGCGAAATGCCGTAGCCGTCGGCCACGCGCAGAAGACGCCCCTCGAGGCCGACCAACCGCTTGTTGATCGCATAGAGCTGCTCGACCAGGGCCTCGATCCGGTTGTTGTTCAGCTTCAGGGTCTTGAGGTGCTGGACGATGGCCCCGCTGGCCGCGTCGTAGGCCTTGCGGTCGGCGGCGGTCAGATCTCCGCCTTTCAGGCGATGCTCGACCAGCTTTTCCTGAAGGCGGCGGAAGCCCTCGAACTCCACGGCGATGGCGTCCAGGGTGCCCATCACCCCCTCGCGCAGCTCGCCCTCCATGGCGCTGATCGTGGGTCCGGCGCCGTCGTCGAAATCGTCTTCGTCGGCGGCCTCGGCGGCGGCGGCGCGGGTGCCGTCCTCGTCATCCTCGGGAGCCGCGGCGGCCTGGGCGTCATGAGCCTCGCCGGCGACGGCGGCGTCGGACAGGGCCTGGGCGACCTGTCCGCCGTAGGTCTGTTCCAGATCGATGACCTCGCGAAGGAGAATGCGGCCAAGGCCCAGCTCCTCGCGCCAGACCATGATCGCCTCGAAGGTCAGAGCGCTCTCGCACAGACCGCGAATCATGGTGTCGCGGCCGGCCTCTATGCGCTTGGCGATGGCGATCTCGCCCTCGCGGGACAAAAGCTCAACCGAGCCCATTTCGCGAAGGTACATGCGCACCGGATCGTCGGTGCGGTCATAGGCGCTCTGCTTTCCGGCCGCCTCGGCGACGGCGGTCTCCTCGCGGACGACCACCTCGGTGGCTTCCGCTGGCTCCTCCTCGGCCTCGACCACGTTGATGCCCATCTCCGAAAGCATGGCGAGGGTGTCCTCGATCGCCTCGGAGGTGACCTCCTCGGAGGGCAGCACCTTGTTCAGCTCGTCCATGGTGACGTAGCCGCGGGCCTTGGCCTGTTTGATGAACTTCTTGACCCCGGCGTCGGTCAGATCGAGCAGGGGGCCGTCGGCGACGGGGGGGGCCTCGACCTCGGGCGCCTCGGCGGTGGTGGTGGTGGTCATCGATGTCTCCGGACCGGCGGTCGGCCCCCTCGCGGCGGCCACGCCGGCAATTGAAATGGTGGACCCGCCGGCGCGGGCGGCGCCCGTCACGGCGCCGGATCCGGCAGCCAAACCTGTCCCGTCTTGATCGCCCGTCTCAGCGCGTCGCGCTCGGTCTTCAGATCCATCAACGCGGACACGCCGGCGCCCCCGGCCAAATCCTGTTTGGCGGCGGTCAGGGCCTCTTCCAGCGCAGCCATGCGGTTCAGGACCTCGAAGGCGTGCGACCACTGGGATCTGACGGCGGCGAGGGTGACATCATCTTTGGGAAAGGGCGCGCCCGCGTGCGTGGCGGCCCGGTCGATGTCGTTCAACAGCGCGCTAAATCCTCTCGAAGCCAGATGGCGTCGAAGGGTGTCGCTGTCAAGGTGCGCGCACGAGAGCCGCAGACGGACGATCTCCCGCGCCAGATCGCCCAGCGCCGGATCGCCGAAACCGCGGGCCTCCAGCGCCTCGAGATGGGCCTCGAGCACCACCGGGTCGGCGATGGCGTGGCGGGCGAGGGCGGCGGGGACCGCCTCGATGCCGACCGCGAGGCGTTTGGCCGCGGCCCGTCCCTCCGGCGTCGGCGGGGCGGGCAGGTCCGGCGGGGGTCCGCGCCGACCGCCCCTGCCGCGGGATCCCGGCAAGGCGGTCCACGGCCGGCGCGGCGCGGCGGCGGTCGCGAACATGGCGTCGTGGCGGGCGAGGAGCGCGTCTTTGTAGGCGGCGGCCAGATCGGCGTCGGCGATCGTCCGCGCCGCGCTCCGCAACCGCTGCTTGAGCCCCGAGCGGCGCTCGGGCGTGTCCAGCGCCCCAACGTCGCGCTCACGCGCGAAGAGGGCGTCGACGAAGGCAAGCGCGCCCGCCAGAGCGGCCTTGAGCGCCGCCGGCCCGTCCTCGCGCAGCACATCGTCCGGGTCCCGGCCCCCGGCGAGGGTGCAGAGGCGGAAACTTCGCGCCGCGCCGAGCAGGGGCAATGCCCGATCGATCGCCCGCGAGGCGGCCAAAACCCCGGCCCGGTCGCCGTCGAAACACAGGGTCGGCTCCGGATCGAGGCGCCACAGAAGCTCCATCTGGGCTTCCGTCAGCGCGGTCCCCATGGAGGCCACCGCCGCCACCCCCGCCCGTTGGCAGGCGATGACGTCCATATAGCCTTCGACCACGACAAGACCCGCGCCCGCGTCCGGCGCGGCGGCGTGCAGCAGGCGGCGGGCTTCGGCCAGGCCATAGAGCACCCGGCCCTTGTCGAAGAGGGCGGTGTCGGGGCCGTTGAGATATTTGGCCCGCGCGGCCGGATCCATCGCCCGGCCGCCGAATGAGACCATCCGCCCCCGCCCGTCGGCTATGGGAAAGACAATCCGGTCGCGGAACCGGTCATAGGCCGCGCCGCCGTCCTCCGGGACGATGAGGAGGCCGGCGTCAGCCAATTCGTCGGGCCGCGCCCCCTTTGTCACCAGATAGTCCTTCAGCGCCGTGCGGCCGGCGGGCGCATAGCCCAGGCGAAACCGGCCCCAGTCGCTCTCGGGAAGCCCCCGGCCGGTCAGATAGTCCCGCGCCGCCTGGCCGCCCGGCCGGCGAAGCTCGCCCTCGAACCACGCCGCGGCGCTCTCCAGCCAGTCGGCGAGACCCTGGCGTTTCTTGTCCTCCGCCGCCGCGCGTGGATCGGGCTCGGGCAGGGCCAGCCCCGCCTCCGCCGCCAGCCGCTCCACCGCCTCGACGAAGGTGAGCCGCTCGGTCTCCTGCAAAAAGGCGATCAGGTCGCCGTGCTTGCCGCTGGAAAAGTCGTGGAAGAAGCCCTTGTCGTCGTTGACGAAGAACGACGGCGTCCGCTCCTTGGTGAACGGCGAGAGGCCGACATGCTCACGCCCCTGCCGCCGCAGCTTCACCGACTTTCCGATGACGTCGGACAGGCGGAGGCGGGACTTGATCTCGTCGAGGAATCGATCGTCGAAGCGCACGGCGGGAGGATAGCGCGGGGAGGAACAGGAGTCGCACCCGGCGCGTAGCGACCAGGTCTGGAACTTTTTCGGGACGCCAGACCGTCACGCGATGAAGGCGCCGCGGCTTGTTCCGTCCCGGAGCGTGGGAGAATCAGCTTGGCTGAGGCTACAGCACACCGGGACGGCGCAAGTGTCCAACCCCGACAGACCGACCATGGGTCGCTCGACCTTCGAGGGGGTCGCGTTGACCGGCGTCGAGCGGCTCCCTAACTAGCCGGCGCCGCACGCCCGTCGAAGGAGAGCCCCCCATGCCGTACGCCCTGCCCGACGGCGCCACGGGCGTTCTGGCCCTCGCCGACGGGACGGTGCTCGCCGGCGCGGGGTGCGGCGCGGTGGGCGAGGCGGTGGGCGAGGTGTGTTTCAACACCGCCATGACCGGCTATCAGGAGATCCTCACCGATCCCTCGTACATGGCCCAGATCGTCGCCTTCACCTTCCCCCACATCGGCAATGTCGGGACCAACGGCGAGGACGTCGAACAGATTTCCGGATCGGCGGAAACCTCCGCGCGCGGCGCGATCTTCCGCGAGGCGCCCACGCCGGCGGCCAACTGGCGCGCGGGCGGCGATCTGGACGGCTGGCTCGCCCGCCGTGGCGTGATCGGGCTTTCGGGGGTCGACACCCGGGCGCTGACCCGGGCGATCCGCGAGGGCGGCATGCCCCACGCGGCGATCGCCCACGATCCGCGGGGCCGCTTCGACCTGCCGGCCCTGATCGACCGGGCGCGATCCTGGCCGGGCCTCGAAGGCGCCGATCTCGCCGCCGAGGCGTCGACCCGGCAAACCTTCGTCTGGGACGAGACGACGTGGTCGTGGCCGGACGGCTATCGGCGGCTGGCGGAGCCACGCTTCGAGGTGGTGGTCGTCGACTATGGGGTGAAGCGCAACATCCTGCGCGCCCTGGCGGCGGTCGGGGCGCGGGCGACGGTGGTCCCGGCGTCCACCACGGCCGCGGAGATCCTGGCCCGGGCGCCCGACGGGGTCTTGCTGGCCAATGGGCCGGGAGACCCGGCGGCCACCGCGCTCCACGCCGCCCCGGAGATCCGCGCCCTGGCCGAGAGCGGCGTGCCAGTGTTCGGCATTTGCCTGGGTCACCAGCTCTTGGCGCTGGCGTTGGGGGCGCGGACGGTGAAGATGGAACAGGGTCACCACGGGGCCAATCACCCGGTGAAGGATCTCGCCACCGGCAAGGTCGAGATCGTTTCGATGAATCACGGCTTCGCGGTGGATCGGGCGAGCCTGCCCGACGGGCTCGACGAAACCCACATCTCCCTGTTCGACGGCAGCAACGCCGGCTTGGCGATGACAGGGCGGCCGGTGTTCTCGGTTCAGCATCATCCGGAGGCCTCGCCCGGACCGATGGATTCGCTCTATCTGTTCGAGCGGTTCGCGGCGCTCATGGCGGCGCGGCGGCGGGCAAACCCCTGAGGGTCAGGCCTCGACGGCGACCTTGGCCTTTTTGGGCGCCTTGGGCGCGGCGGGTTTCTTGTTCACCGCGCGCTTCTCGGCGGCGGCCTCCAGCTTGAGCGCCTTGCGCGCGGCCACGGCCTCCTCGAGAGCGGGCAGAAGCTCGGCGGCGTCGGCCTGCTGCTTCTGGCTCCCGGCGGTCCCCAGACGACGGGCGTTGTCCAGAAGGTTCTTGAGCGCCGCGTCGTCGAGCAGGGGAATCTTGTCGATAAGGCTCATGCAGGCGCTCCGGAATGGCAAGGGCAGACCCATATATCGGACTTCGCGGGACGATTTGGAAGGCGGAGGGGCGATTTTAACATTCGCCTTGCGAGGCCGCCGAGAATTCGCCATAGTGCCGGCCATCGAATTCGATTGGGTTCGGCTGCTCTTCCACGTTCCGCTAAGGAGCCCCGGACCCGCTCTCCGATCCTCACCGACTTTGATAATCTTCCGGGAGCTCGCGCGGTGCGGGCTCCTAATCTCAAGGACTATATCTAAAATGGCTACCGGTACTGTCAAATGGTTCAACGGCCAAAAGGGCTTCGGTTTCATCCAGCCCGATGCGGGCGGTGCGGACGTTTTCGTCCACATCTCCGCGGTTGAACGCGCGGGCCTCGGCTCGCTGCGCGAAGGCCAGAAGATCACCTACGAACTCGAGCGCGACGCCAAGAACGGCAAGATGTCCGCGGGCCAACTTCAGGCCTAGGCTCGACGGTCCGCCAAAGGACCGCCAGGCTTTCGACGACAAGATTTGGGCCGGCGCCGCGAGGCGCCGGCCCATTTTCCTTGCCGAACGACAGGGCCCGATCAGGGCATGAGCACGCTGTCGATCACGTGGATCACGCCGTTGGACTGCATGACGTTGGCGATGGTCACATCGGCCGTGCCGCCCTTGGCGTCGGTGAGCACGATGGTCGACCCGTGCATCCGCGCGGTGAGCGGCTCGCCCTCGACCGTGGTCAGGGTCGCCTTGCCGCCGCCGGCCCTGATCGCCCGGGCGATGTCCGCCCCGGTCATCCGCCCGGCGACCACATGATAGGTCAGGATCTTGACCAGGGTGGGCTTGTTGGCCGGTTCGAGCAGGGTGTTGACCGTCCCCGCCGGCAATTTGGCGAAGGCCTCGTTGGTCGGGGCGAAGACGGTGAAGGGACCGGGACCCTCGAGGGTGGAGACGAGGCCGGCCGCCTTGACCGCCGCGACGAGCGTCGTGTGGTCCTTTGAATGAATCGCGTTCTGGATAATGTTTTTCGAGGGATACATGGCCGCGCCGCCGACCATGACCGTGTGGCCGCCTGCCGCCTGGGCGCCCGAGACGCCGAGACCGGTAAGACAAAGAGCCGCCGCGGCGGCCATCAGACAAGTTTTCGCACCAGACATAGGGTGTCCTTCAAGGTTTCACCGCCGTCGATGGCGGGCCGAAGCCTGAACGGGCGACGGGAGGCTTTGGATCACCCCGCGGCGGTCGAAAATCTCCGCATCGCTTGCGGGAACCACGGCCGCGCTCTACACGAACCGCTTGGCCCGACCCTTGAGGACACACTCCCGCGGAGGATCCGGCCGGGGGCGTTCCTCGCGCGCGAGAGACAATGCCCCGACGCACCGATATCGCCTCGATCCTGATCATCGGCGCCGGACCCATCGTCATCGGTCAGGCCTGCGAGTTCGACTATTCGGGGGTCCAGGCGTGCAAGGCGCTGCGGGCGGACGGCTATCGCATCGTCCTGGTCAATTCCAATCCGGCGACGATCATGACCGACCCGGACGTGGCCGACGCCACCTATATCGAGCCGATCACGCCGCGAACGGTCGAACAGATCATCGAAAAGGAGCGTCCCGACGCGCTCCTGCCGACCATGGGCGGCCAGACCGCGCTCAACGTCGCCCTGGCGCTCGAACGCTCCGGGGTGCTGGCCCGGTACGGGGTCGAGATGATCGGGGCGCGGGCCGCGGTCATCGACAAGGCCGAGGACCGCCAGAAGTTCCGCGACGCGATGGACGCCATCGGCCTCGAGAGCCCCAGATCCAAGGCCGCCCATTCGATGGAGGAGGCGCTCGAGGGGCTGGCGTTCGTCGGCCTTCCGGCAATCGTGCGGCCGTCCTTCACCCTCGCCGGCACCGGCGGCGGTATCGCCTATAATCTCGAGGAGTTCCGCGAGATCGTCGAGGGCGGTCTCGACCTTTCGCCCACCGGCGAGGTCCTGATCGAGGAGAGCGTGCTCGGCTGGAAGGAATACGAGATGGAGGTGGTCCGCGATCTGGCGGACAACTGCATCATCGTCTGCTCGATCGAGAACCTCGATCCCATGGGGGTCCACACCGGCGATTCGATCACCGTGGCCCCGGCGCTGACCCTCACCGACAAGGAATACCAGCGGATGCGCGCGGCCTCGATCGCGGTCCTGCGCGAGATCGGGGTGGAGACCGGCGGATCCAACGTCCAGTTCGCGGTCAACCCCGCGGACGGCCGGATGGTGGTGATCGAGATGAACCCCCGGGTCTCGCGCTCCTCGGCGCTGGCCTCGAAGGCCACCGGATTTCCCATCGCCAAGATCGCCGCGCGCCTCGCCGTTGGCTACACGCTCGATGAGTTGACCAACGACATCACCGGGGCGACGCCGGCCTCGTTTGAACCGGCCATCGACTATGTGGTGGTCAAGATCCCGCGCTTCGCCTTCGAGAAATACCCGGGCGCCGAACCGCGCCTCACCACCCAGATGAAGTCGGTGGGCGAGGTCATGGCCATCGGCCGCACCTTCGCCGAGAGCCTGCAGAAGGCCCTTCGCGGCCTGGAGACCGGGCTTTCGGGGCTCGACGAGATCGATATCGCCGGGGCCGACGACCCGGACACCGGCGAGGCGGCGGTGATCCGCGCGCTCGGCTCGCCGACGCCCGACCGCTTGCGGACGATCGCCCAGGCCTTCCGGCACGGGCTGACGGTGGAGGCGGTCCATGCCGCCTGCGCCTATGAGCCGTGGTTCCTGCGTCAGATCGAGGCGCTGACCGATGAAGAGGCGGCCGTCCGCGCCCACGGCCTGCCGAGCGAAGCGGAGGGCCTTCGGCGGCTCAAGGCGCTGGGTTTTTCCGACGCGCGCCTGGCGCGCCTGACCGGGCTCGGCGAGGCG
>JBDTKQ010000016.1:0-2049 GCA_039935235.1 Caulobacteraceae bacterium | reverse complement strand
CTCGCCCTCGACGTCCAGATCCTGGCCCGCACTTTGTGGACCATCGTCGGCGGGAAGGGAGTGCGGTAGGACGGGGTCCGTCATGCGTCCGACCGCACACCGCACCCTCGTTGCGCGGGCGCGCCGGCGGATGATCGGTTGATCGGGCGGCCGTGATCGGCCAAGCGGGGAGCATGCGCCTCGTCCTCACCCTCGTCGCCCCCGATTTCGACACGCTCCAGGACGCCCTGCCCCAGGCGCTGGAGGCGGTGGCGGCGGGCGGACGTCCGGTGGCGGATACCGAGGTTTTGGGCGAGGGAGCCATGGACCTCTTCGTCGAGGGCGACGATCCGGCGCTCCTCCACGCCCGGGCGTCCGCGGCGCTGGAGCGCGCCGGCGTCGATGTCTGCGCCCAGCGGGCCGAGGGGCGGCGCAAGGCGCTCCTGGTGGCGGACATGGATTCGACGATCATCGGTTGCGAGTGCCTGGACGAGCTGGCCGATTTCGCCGGCCTGAAGGACCAGGTGGCGGCGATCACCGCGCGGGCCATGGCCGGGGATATTCCCTTCGAGGGGGCTCTGCGCGAGCGGGTCGGGCTGTTGAAAGGGCTCGATCTGACCGCTCTCGAGCGCACCTTCGCCGAGCGGGTGCGCCTCAATCCGGGCGCCGCGACCCTCGTGCGGACGATGACCGCCCATGGCGCGCGGTGCGTGCTGGTCACGGGGGGATTTGACGTCTTCGCCTCCCGCGTCGCGGCGGCGGCGGGGTTCTCCGCCTGGTTCGCCAACCGCCTGATCGACGACGGCGCGCGGCTCACCGGCGAGGTGGCGGACCCCATTCTCGGGCGCGAGGCCAAGCTGGCCACACTTCGGGACGAGGCGGCCCGCCTGGGCGTCCCCATGGCCCGCACCCTCGCCGTCGGCGACGGAGCCAACGATCTGACGATGATCGAGGCGGCCGGTCTCGGCGTCGCCTGGCGCGCCCGCCCGGTGGTGGCGATCCAAGCCGATGCGCGCATCGAGCATACCGACCTGACCGCTTTGCTCTATTTCCAGGGCTATGGCGCGGAGGTCTTCGCCTGATGCTGCCACGCCTCGCCCTGGCCGTGATCTTCGACATGGACGGTCTGTTGATCGACACCGAGCGCGTGGTCCGCGACGCCATGACGGCGGTCGCCGGCGCGCATGGCCGCGCCCTGCCGGAGTCGGTGTTCCTCGCCATGATCGGAACCACCCACGAGACCAGCCGGGCGATGGCCGTGGCCCATTTCGGGCCGGCCTTCGCCATTGACGCCTATGACGCCGAGGTCGACGCCCGGGTCGACGCGGCGCTGGCGCTCGGCGCGGAGGTCAAGACCGGGGTGGTCGAGTTGCTCGATTTCCTCGACGCCGCCGCCATTCCCCGGGCGGTGGCGACCTCCTCGTCGCACGAGACGGTGCGCCGCCATCTCGGCAAGGCGGGGCTTCTGGACCGTTTCGACACCGTCGTCGCCCGCGGCGACTACGCCCGCGGCAAGCCCTTCCCCGATCCCTTCCTCCTCGCCGCGACGCGCCTGGGCGTGGCCCCGGAGGCCTGCCTCGCCCTCGAGGATTCGCACAACGGCGTGCGCGCCGCCCACGCGGCCGGCATGATGACGGTCATGGTCCCCGACCTGCTCGAGGCGACCGACGAGATGCGCGGCCTGGTCGTCGCGGTGGCCGACACGCTCCACGCGGTGCGCGACATGCTCGCCGCGCGGGGCCGGTAGCAGGCCGCCAACCAGGTTCGCCACCGGCGCGTCGCGCCATCCCTGACGGCGTCAAGACAGTCAGGCCTGAAGCTGCACCGGGCGCCGGCGTGCGCACATCCGGGGTGCTTGAGTAGAATACGGCCGCATGGTTCACGGCGTCCGTCAGCCAAATCCTTCTAAAGCAAGCTCGGTTGAGACGACGGAACGGCGATCTGGCGATCATCGCGCCGTGGCAGCTTCTCGATCGCGCCGCCGGCCTGGTCGGCGGCCACGCGCAGATCGTAGGACGTTTGAAGGTTGATCCAGAACTGCGGCGAGGCGCCGAACCAGTGGCCGAGGCG
>JBDTKQ010000015.1:0-6430 GCA_039935235.1 Caulobacteraceae bacterium | reverse complement strand
GGCTTCGATAGTCTGACAAGGGAGGATGCCGTCGGGCTTCGTCATGCGCGGCGCGACCCTCGCGGACAGCGGCGAGTCTGGCAAGCGGAAGGACGATGGAAGTAAGAACGCGCCATGGCGATCCGCGCGGTCCCTGGGATTTCGGCGACACCCTCGCCGACGAGCGCTGGATGCATGCGCCCCGACGAATGGCGCGCACGAGGGGGGGCGGCATATCATTTTGAGACGGAACAGCGGTTCTTCGAAGAGCCGGCCGCACTTTGGGACCAGCACCTCTCCTCCGTGCTGAAGCACGGAGGAGGAAGAACAGGAATGCGCCCGCGGCGCGGAACCTTTGTCCATTGACCCGACCGGTCCCGGCGCCGTTCATGCCGGCCTTCGTGCGATGTGGAGCCCCGCCATGGCCGACGACCCGAAAGACTGGGACCTCGCCACCCGGCTGGTGCACGGCGGCGTCGCGCGGTCGCCCCACGGCGAGACGGCGGAGGCGCTCTATCTGACACAGAGCTTCGTCTATCCGACGGCCGAGGCGGCGGACGCGCGGTTCGCCGGCGAGGATCCCGGCTTCATCTATTCGCGCTATGCCAACCCCACGGTGAAGATGTTCGAGGATCGGCTGGCGCTGGTCGAGGGGGCCGAGGCCTGCCGCTCGACGACCTCCGGGATGTCGGCGGTTCACCTGGCGCTCACGGGGTTGTTGCGCGCCGGCGATCACGTGGTCTCGGGCAAGGCGCTGTTCGGCTCATGCCGGTGGATTCTCAACACCTGGGCGCCGCGGTTCGGGATTGAGGCGACCTTGGTCGACGGACCCGATCTCGATGCGTGGCGAGCGGCGGTTCGGCCGAACACCCGCGTCTTCTTCCTCGAAAGTCCGGCCAACCCTCTCCTCGAAATCTGTGACATCGCCGCCATCGGTCAAATCGCCCACGAGGCAGGGGCGAAGGTGGTCGTCGACAATGTCTTCGCCACGCCGATTTTCCAGTCGCCGCTGAAGCTCGGAGCCGACGTGGTCGTCTATTCGGCGACCAAGCACATCGACGGTCAGGGACGGGTGCTCGGGGGGGCCGTGCTGGGCGCAGCCGCCCTCCTCGACGAGGCCTATAAGGACATCATCCGCCACACCGGCCCGACCCTCTCTGCCTTCAACGCCTGGCTTCTGCTCAAGGGGCTGGAGACGCTGGACCTCAGAGTGCGGGCCCAGTCCGCCGCCGCGGCCGGCCTCGCCGACCGCATCGCCGCCCATGCCAAGGTCGCCGCCTGCCGCTATCCGACCCGGCCTGATCATCCGCAACACGCGGTGGCCATGCGCCAGATGAGCGGCGGGGGAACGCTCGTCGCCTTCGACCTGGGCTCCCGCGAGGCGGCGTTCCGCTTCCTCAACGCCCTGCGGCTGGTGGAGATTTCCAACAATCTCGGCGACGCCAAGTCCCTCGTCACCCATCCGGCGACCACCACCCATCGCTCGATGACCGAGGAGCAGCGCCTCGAGATCGGCCTCACCGCGGGGTGGGTGCGCCTGTCGGTCGGCCTCGAAAGCCCCCGCGATCTGGCGCGAGACATCGAGCGGGCGCTTGACGCGGCCTAGATTTCAACCGTCTCCGGCTCCAGCTCATACGTCCGGGAGCAGTATTCGCAGGTCACCTTGATCCGGCCGTCGGGCTCGACCATGCCGGCGCGCTCGGCGGCCGGGAAGGAGCGCAAGACATCGACGATCCGCTCGCGCGAGCAGCGGCAGAAGCCGGTGAGCGGGGTGGGCGCGAAGAGGCGCACGCCGTCCTCGTGGAACAGGCGCCACAACAGGGTACGGGCGGGGATCGTCGGGTCGATCAGTTCGTCCTCGCCGACGGTTTCGAACAGGGCCTGGGTGCGGCTCCACGCTTCCTCGGTGGGTCCCCGCGCCTCGTCGCCGGCGATGTTCTGGATGAGAATGCCGCCCGCCCGCCAGCGCGGCCCCGCGCCGTCGTCGACCTGGCCCACCGCCAGCCGCACCCGGGTGGGGGTCTGTTCGGAGCGGAGGAAATTGGTTTCCGCGCACCGGGCGAGGGTGTCGCCCTCGATGGCCGTGACCCCTTGATAGCGCTCGGTGTCGGGACCCTGATCGATGGTCATGATGAAGGTTCCCTTGCCCAGGAGGGCGCCGGCGCCGAGCCGGGGGGTGGCGGCCGAGGCTGTCGCGACCTTTTCCCCGTCGAAACGGCAATAACCGCGGAGGGCGCCGCCGGTGTCATAGTCGGCGACGACATAGGCGACCGGCCCGTCGCCCTGCGCCTGAACGATCAGGCGTCCCTCGAACTTCAGGCTGGCGCCCACGAGCGCGGCCAGGGCGCAGGCCTCGCCCAGGAGATTGGCCACAGCGGCTGGATAGTCGTGCCTCGTGAGCACCTCGTCCACCGCCGCGCCGAGGCGCACGATGCGGCCGCGCACCGGCTGGCCCTCAATCTGGAAGGGCGCGACGAAGTCGTCTTCGGCGGCGGCGGGCGCGGTGTCGGGAGCGGTGTCGGTCACGGCGCGCATATGGGAAAGGCGCCGCCCGGTTTCACCCCGCCGCGCCGAACGACCAGGCGAGGATCGACTTCTGGACGTGGATGCGGTTTTCGGCCTCGTCCCACACCAGAGACTTCGGGCCGTCGATCACCGCGTCGGTAACTTCCTCGCCGCGGTGGGCGGGAAGGCAGTGGAGGAAGACAGCATCCGGCGCGGCCAGGTCCATCAAGGCCTCGTCTACCCGGTAGGGATCGAACGCCTTCACCCGCTCGTCGTAGTCGACATCGCCCATGGAGACCCAACCGTCGGCGATCACGCAGTCGGCCCCGCGCGCGGCGGCGCGCAAATCCCCGGTGACCTCGACATGACCGCCATCCGCCTTCGCCCGGGCAAGATCGCGCGGATCGGGCCGATAGGCCGGCGGACAGGCGACGACCAGGCGAAAGCCGAACTTGACCGCCGCGTGGATGAAGCTGGCGCAAACGTTGTTGCCGTCGCCGATCCACGCGATCGTGCGACCGGCGATCGGACCGCGATGTTCCTCGAATGTCATCACGTCGGCGAGGATCTGACAGGGGTGACTGCGATCGGTGAGCCCGTTGATCACCGGCACGCTCGAGGCGGCCGCGAAGCGTTCGATATCCTCGTGGCTTACAGCCCGGATCATCACGGCGTCGACCATCCGCGAGAGCACACGGGCGGTGTCCTCGATAGTCTCCCCGCGACCGAGTTGCATATCGGTCCCCGTGGAGATGATGCTCGCACCGCCGAGCTGGCGGATGGCGGCGTCGAAGGAAAAACGCGTGCGGGTGGAGTTCTTCTGAAAGATCATCGCCAGGGTGCGCCCGGCGCCGGGGGCGTCGGCGTCGACCCGCGCCTGACCCCAGCCGCGCCGCGCCGCCTTGCGCGCGACGGCGTCCCCGAGAATCGCGCGGAGAACCTTGGCGTCGATCCGCCACAGGTCGAGAAAGTGCCGGGGGCCGATCACGCCGCGGCGCGGGAACGGGCCGCCTCGCACGCGCGCTCGAGCTTTTCGATCGCCTCGCGGGCCTCCTCGACGGTGATCAACAGCGAGGGGAGCAGGCGCACGCAGTTGTCGCCGCCGCCGGCTATGAGCAGCCTCTCGTCCCGTGCGATGGCCATGAAATCGCGGTTGTTCACATGCAACTTGACGCCGATGAGCAGGCCCTTGCCGCGGATGTCGGCGATCACGTCGGGAAAACGGTCCTGCAATCCCTTGAGCTGTTGGGTGAAATAGCCGGCCATGAGGCGGACGTTGGCGAGGGTCTCCGGGGCGTTGAGTTCCTCGAAGGCGGCCAGACCGACGGCCATGGCCAGGGGATTGCCGCCATAGGTAGAACCGTGGGCGCCGATCCCCATACCCGAGGCGGCCCGCGCGGTGGCGAGGCACGCGCCCACCGGAAAGCCGTCGCCCAGGGCCTTTGCCACGCACATGATGTCCGGCGCCGCGTCACGCGCCCATTCGTGGGCGAAGAGCTTGCCGGTGCGCCCGAGGCCGCACTGGATCTCGTCATAGATCAGAAGGACGCCGTGGCGATCGCACAGCGCGCGCAAAGCGGTGAGGTCCTCCTCCGGCAAGGCTCGCGCGCCGCCCTCGCCCTGCACCGGCTCGACGATCACCGCGGCGGTCGTCTCACCGAAAGCCGCCTCGAGCGCCGCCATGTCTCCGAAAGGAAGGCTGACATAGCCCGGGAGCGCGGGACCGAAGCCCTCGACATAGGACGGGTTTCCCGCCGCGAACACCGCCGCGTAGCTCCTGCCGTGGAAGGCGCCCTCGAAGCCGATGATGTCGATCCGCTCGGGCGCGCCGTTCGCCCAGTGGAACTTGCGGGCCATCTTCAGGGCGCACTCGATCGCCTCGGTGCCGGAATTGGTGAAGAAGGCGACGTCGGCGAAGGTCGCCTCGCACAGCCGCGCGGCCAGGGCTTCCTGTCCGGGGATGCGGAAAATATTGGAGACGTGCCACAGTTTTTCCGCTTGGTCCGTCAGCGCCTTGACCAGTTTGGGGTGGGCGTGGCCAAGCCCGGTGGTCGCAATCCCCGCCAGACAGTCGAGATAGGCCTCGCCCTCCGCGGTATAGAGCCGCGCGCCCGATCCGCGCTCGAAGGCCAGCGGGGCGCGGTTGTAGACCCCGAGCAAGTGGTCGGCGGGCACGGCGGGCGCGGCGGCCAGGGTCATGAGCGGCTTCCCTCAAAAAGCGAGGCGTCCCCGCGCCGTCGGGGCGGGGGACGAGGAAGCGCGGCGTTCTCGCGCCCGGGGGCGTCCGCGTCAAGTCTTCAGGTTTTCATCTTGTAGCCGGTGGCGAACATCCACAGGCAACCCAGAGCGAGGAGCACGCACAGCACGAGAGTGGAGATCACGCCGACCACGAGCGAGCCGTCGACGTGGCCGATGAAGCCGTAGCGGAAACCGGAGATCAGATAGAAGAACGGATTGTATTTCGAGGCGGTGCGGAAGGGTTCGGGCAGGCGCGAGACGAGATAGAAGGTGCCGGAAAGAAAGGTCATCGGCATGATGATGAAATTGCTCACCGCGGCGATGTGGTCGAACTTCACCGACCAGATCGCGGCCATCAGGCCGAGCATGCCCATGATCAGGGAAGCCGCCGCCCCGAAATAGACGATCGCCCACAGATGGGCGACGCTCAGGTGAGCGAACGGCAAAACCGCCAGCGCGGTGACCGCGCCGACGGCGACGCCCCGTGTCGCGGCCCCGAGCGCGAACCCGGCCACCTGTTCGGCAGGCGACAGCGGCGGGGTGAGGAAGTCGCCGATCAGGCCGTTCATCTTGGCCTGCAACAAGCTCGACGAGGAGTTGGAAAAGGCGTTGCCGAGGATCTGCATCATGATCAGACCGGGGGCGACGAAGATGGCGAAGGTCACGCCTTCGATGGGCGGCGCGGCCCCTCGCACGGCGACGACGAACACCAGCATGTAGAGAAGGGCGGTCACCACCGGTGCGGCCAGGGTCTGGGTGCCGACCTTCCAGAAGCGCCGCACCTCGCGCATGTAGAGGGTGCGCAGGCCCTCCCAGTTCACCCCGTTGTAGTCCCGCGGCAAGGGCGGGATCACCGCGGCGGCTGGCATGTCCTTCATCGTCCCCATGTGCCCCCGGCGCCGTCGCCGCGCAACCCGGCCGCTTCATCCACCATATCTAGATGTCTGTGGACGAATGTGTCGAAAATGTTGTGCCTGAAATCAAGACGGCTACAATATCTGGTGTCAGAGGAGCGATGGCTCCCGGGTCGGACACAAGATATAGGATCTCGCACAAGCTGGAGGGTGTCGAATGGGTTGGACCGACGAGAGGGTGGAGACCCTGAGGAAACTGTGGCTGGACGGCCAATCGGCCAGCCAGATCGCAAAGGCGCTCGGCGGCGTCACCCGCAACGCGGTGATCGGCAAGGTCCACCGCCTTGGCCTCTCCGGTCGAGCCGCCCCCTCGCAGCCGGCGCGGGCCAGCTTCAAGGCGCCCCGCCCGCCCCGGCCCGTCGTGGCTTCGACGCCGCTGCATCGCCGCGCCGCCGAGGCGCGGCCGGTGATGATCGCCCAGGCGTCGGCGGCCCCCTATGTCGAGGAGCCGGGTACGGCCACCGTCCTCACCCTTGGCGCCCACATGTGCAAGTGGCCGATCGGCGATCCGTCGACCGAAAGCTTTACGTTCTGCGGCCGGCGGTCGGGAGGCGAGGGTCCCTATTGCGTGGAACACGCGCGCCTGGCCTATCAGCCGCCGCAATCCAAAAAGCGTTCCGGTCCCACGGAATTGGCCCGTTCCCTCCGCAGATACATCTGACGGCCCCTTCGAGGGGGGCGCCCCCCGCTCTTGTCAGGGTCCCACGGTGGTGAACCGGGAGACAAGAGCGGGCGCGACGCCCGCGCGACGAACGCCTATTCTCGCGCCATGACCGCGATCGACGCCCCGGCGG
>JBDTKQ010000014.1:0-2874 GCA_039935235.1 Caulobacteraceae bacterium | reverse complement strand
CCCGACAGGGTCTTGGCCCGCTCGCCAAGCGGGGTGTCGAAACCCAGCGGCAGGGCGGAAAGGAAGCCTTCCGCCTCCGCGGCGCGGGCGGCGGCGCGGAGGCGGGCGGGTGTCGCCTCCTCGCCGCCCACCCGCAGATTGTCGAGGGCCGAGCCGGAAAAGAGGGGCGCGTCCTGGGCCACCACGGCGATCCGCTTGCGGACCTCCGCGGGGTCGGCCTCGCGCACGTCGACGCCGTCCACCCTGACCACCCCCGAGGTCGGATCGTAGAAGCGCAGGAGCAGGCGAAAGACGGTGGTCTTGCCCGCCCCGGACGGGCCGACCAGCGCCACCCGCTCTCCGGGCCGCACCGCCAGATCCAGGCCGTCCAGCGCCGGCAGGTCGGGGCGTCCCGGATAGGCGAAGACCACCTTCTCCATGGCGATCTCCCCGCGAGGCGGCACGGGAAGCGGTCGCGGGGCGGCGGGGGCGGCGATGGCCGGGCGCGCGTCGAGCAGCTCGGCGATCCGCTCCATGGCCCCGGACGCCTTTTGCACATCGCCCCAGGTCTCGCTCAGGGACCCCGCCGATCCGGCGGCGAGAACCGACAGGAGGACGAACTGGGCGAGGGACCCGGAACTCATGCTGTGATCGACATAGGCGGCGAGTGAGGCCCGCCACAGGACGAGGCCCACGCCGCCGGCCACGAGGACCATGACCAGCACGGTCATGATCGCCCGCGCCCCGATTCGCGCCACCGAGGCGCCGAAGGCGATCTCCACGGCCCGCGAGAAGCGGCCCGCCGAGGCGGTCTCGCGGCCGAAGGCCTGGATGGTGTCGAGGGCGTCGAGGGTCTCGCCGGCATAGCCGACCGCTTCGGCGAAGCGGGTCTGGGCCTGGGCCGAGAGGCGCCGGACCCGCCGTCCGACGACGATCAGGGGCGCGAGGATCACCGCGGCCAGGACGACGACGAAGGCGATGAGGGTGGGGGCGATGAAAACGAGGACGCCCAGGGAAGCGACCACGATCAGCAGGTTGCGCAAGGCCACCGAGATCGAGGCTCCCAGCATGCTCTCGACGATCGTCAGGTCGGTGGTCAGGCGCGAGAGCACCTCGCCGGTGCGGACTTTCAGAAAATAGCCGGGGTCGAGGGTGAGGACATGGCCATAGATCGCCGTTCGCAGGTCGGCCACCACCCGCTCGCCGAGTCTCGCGGTGAAGAAGAACCGGCCCGCGGTCGCCAGGGCCAGGGCGATGAGGATCATCGCCAGGATGGCGAACGAGCGGTCGATGAGCTCGGCGGTGTGGGAGGCCAGCCCCTTGTCGACGACCATCCTGGCGGCGAAGGTCAGGCCGATGGTGGCCGCGGTGGACAACACGAGAAAGACGCCCGCGAGAACGGCGTCCCGCCGATCGGCGCGCACGAAGGGCCACAGCCGCCCGAGGGGCCGAAGATCGCGGCGCCCGGGCCTGACTTTCGCCGGCGGCGGGACCTCGGCGCCGACCCGCCTCTCAACCCTCGGCGCGACTTCCGCAGCCATCGTCTCACCCTTGCCTTGCGCCGTCCCGGTCGTGTATAGGCGCGCGTTCCCGGCGCCCTGCCTTCGGCGCCCCTTCGCCGTCACGTCGGTCCGAGCGCCCCATGAAACAAGACACCCACCCGGACTATCACTTCATCACCGTGACCATGACCGACGGCACGACCTATCAGACGCGCTCGACCTGGGGCAAGGAAGGGGCGAAGCTGAACCTCGACATCGACCCCAAGACCCACCCGGCGTGGACCGGCGGCAACCAGCACTTGCTGGATCGCGGCGGCCGGGTCTCGCGCTTCACCGCCAAATACGGCGGCTTCTTGAAGAAGTAGGGTTGACGCTGCCGCGCACCGGCGGCCGAAATCCGCGCGCCCGGCGCGGCGAGCATTGCCTTTCATGACCGATACCGCTCCGCGCGGACCCACCGACGGCGCCCTGATCGCCCGCCTGGCGCGGACATGGCTGGTTCCCCGGTGGAAGGCGCTCGCCGTCACCCTCCTTCTCGCCGTGGTCTTCGCCGGCCTCACCGGCGCTTTGGTGAAAATCCTGCAGCCGGCGGTCGACGACCTGAGCGCCATCGCCCGCGCGGCCCACGGCGGCCGGGGCGACGCCGCGGCGCCCCTGGCCCACCTCGCGACGATCGCCGCGATCATCGTCGTGCTCGCCCTGATCAAGGGGGGCGTCCAGATCGCCCAGGCCACCCTCGTCAACCGCATCGGCTCGGGCGTGGTCGGCGACATCCAGATGGGACTGTTCAGCCGGCTGGTGCGCGCCGACCTCGCCCGCTTGCGCGCCTCGCACAGCGGCGGCTTCGTCGCCCAGGTTCTCTACGACGCCGGTCTGATCCGCGAGGCGGCGACCGGGGGCCTGGTGAACGTCGTTCAACAGGCGCTCACCCTGGCGGCCATGGCGGTGGTCATGGTGACGACCGACTGGCTCCTCAGCCTCGTCGTTTTCCTCGCCGCCCCGGTGGTGGTGGCGGTGCTGCGACGCTATTCGCGCCGCGCGGGCAGTGCGGCGCGCGGGGCGATGGAGGCGACCTCCTCCCTGTCCACGGCGGTGATGGAGAGCCTCGACGGGGTCCGGGTGGTCAAGATCGAGAACCGCGAGGCCCACGAGGAGCGGCGGGTCGCCGCCGTGATCGCCGCGCGCCAGCGGCACATGATCGCCGGCGACAACGCCCGCGCCGCCGCCGCGCCGACCTCCGAGACCCTGATGACGATCGTGGTCGCCGCGGTCCTCGCCTATGAGGGCTGGCGCGCCGCCGCCGGACAGATGGATGTCGGCGGCTTCTTGAAGAAGTAGGGTTGACGCTGCCGCGCACCGGCGGCCGAAATCCGCGCGCCCGGCGCGGCGAGCA
>JBDTKQ010000013.1:0-6081 GCA_039935235.1 Caulobacteraceae bacterium | reverse complement strand
ATCTCGAATCCGAAGGCCTTTTCCAGCCACGCGATGGCCGCCCTCGGATCGCGATAGCTGAGGGCCGACGTCAGGGTGGGGCGGCTGGGCATGGCGGGTCTCCGATAACCTTGCTGTTTCAAGATATATTTGCTGATATCCGCAATCACATGTCAAGCCGAAAACGCGATCAGTCGCGCTTGAGGACGCCGGCGAAAGTGAGCGCCGCCAAGGGCGTGAAGATCCAGCCCCAAAGGGCGTAAAACGCCTTGATCCATCGCCATTCGGGACGTCCGGGATTGATATCGCAGCGGTCCTGCTCCTTGAGGTTGACCACCGGGAGAAAGACGTCGATCGCGTAGAGGCCGGGCGCGATTCCCTTTTCACACGGCGCCGAGACAGCGCCGCGATCCGGCGCATCGGCTTTGGACGGCGTAACGAGATAGGGACATTTCGCGCTGCTGGAGCCGAAAGCCAGGCTTGCGCACGGGGTGGCGCTCGCCGTCGCCCGCGCCCGGGCGTCCTGGGCGATCCAGTAGCGCACCGTCACGTCGCCGACCATGAGGAAGGCCGCGAACCACACGGCCACGCGACCCGGGGAATAGCCGTAGCGAAAAAGCAGACTCACCGCCCGGCTCCACAGGCTCGCGGCGAGGCCCTCCACTCCGCTGCGGAGGCGAAAATCGTAGTGGGCGATGGTCACGCGGCGGGCGTCCTCGTCGCGTCCGGTGGCCTTCAGCGTGGCCGCGAGCTGCCCCCAGGGCTGGGGCGAATAGTCGGCGGGCGTCGGACGGGAACCCCGGTATTGCCGCAACAGCCAAGCGGTGCGTCTGGCCCACAGCGGCCGGTCCCCGCCCGCGGTGGACGGACGCAACGAGGAGAGCACGGCGTCCCACGGGCGAGGCGACCGTTCGGCGGCGTCCGCGTCCTCGAGACGGCCATAGACGAAGCCGTCCAGATCCAGTCGGTAGCCGGCGCCGTCGCCGGACGGCGTCGGTCCCCACCCCTCGCCACCCCGGCCATCGTCGAGCTCGTCGCACACCGCCGAGCGCAGATCGATGCGTCCGGCGCGCGACGGATCGACCCCCGGGGCGAGCCGCCGCACGCGCAGCGCCTTTGCGATCGCCGCGCCGTGGAGACTCAAGGCTGTGGAGGCGGCGCGCACGGCGGGCGCCGCGCCGGCGGCCACCTCGGCCACCGGCCGGCTCGCCGCCAGCCCGGCCCCGTCGATCACGAGGTCACGGCGGATCACAGCCCGTGACAGATCGAGGCAGCCGTCGATCGCCGTGGCAACGAAGGTCGGAGCGCCGGAAACAGGTTCGAGCCACGGGCGCCCGCGAGCGTCCCGATCGCCGGACGGGGGCTGCGAGGGGCCGGTCGGCGTCAAATCGGGCGCGGGATCCAGGGCGGCGAAGATCGCCCTGCCGATCCGAAGATCGCCGCCAACCTCGACCCCGACCATCGAAATCGCCGTATCGGCAAGGCCGAGGCGCGTGAAGGTTCCTCGCGGATCGGGCGCCGCGGTCATGTCCGGCGTCGCGTGAAAGGCCGCGAGGCCGGTAAGATCGACGTCGCCGTCGACCCGCGCGCCACCGAGGTTCACCGCGCCGCGAACCGAGGGCCGCCGCCCCGGAGCGCTGACGCTCCACAGGAGCGACCCCTTCACCTCCAGCGCACGGGCGTCAACCGCGACACCGGCGGGAACGCCGTCGATGGCCGCCGTCAGTACGGCTCCATCCAACGCCAGATCGCCGAGGATCCTGGCCCGGGCCAGATCGAGTTGGCCCGCGATGCGCACCGGCCGCTCGACGTGGAGGGCGCCCCCGTCGTTCCACACGTCCTGAAAGTACAGGCCGCCGCCCACCTCGGCCCCCGCGAGGTTGAGCGCCTCGCCGGCGGGATTTGAAAAGCCGGCGCCCTGGGCGTTGAACACCCCGTGAACGACCGCGCCGGGAGCACGGACCTCGCCCTGGGCGACGGCGCCGATCAGAAACACCCCGCCAAGTTCGGCGGCATCGAGCGACAGGGCCGTACCTCCGGGGCTCTGAAAGGTCGCCCGGTTGGCGTTCCACTGGCCCGCCACGGCCACTCCGATCGCCCGCACCGCCCCGATCATGGTGCTTCCATCCAGGAAAACACCCCCGATCACGGCGCTGTCGAACCCGATGGCGTCGCCGCCCAGGCCATCGAAACGCGCGTCGACCGCGTTCCACTGCACCGGGATTCTGACCGCCCGGGCGTCGGTGCGGCCGATGATCCTGGCGCTGGTCAGATCGACATTGCGGATGCACGCGCCGTCGAGATTGAGCGCTCTTCCCGCCTCGACCCGAAGCTCCGCGCCAGCCAGCGTCAGATCTCCCTCCAGAGCCGCTCCGGTCAGGGACACGCTGAGCGTCTCGCCCTTTGGCGGCGCGACCCCGCGCAGCGATACCGCGTCGCCCGCGCGGCAATCCTCCAGCAGGATCTCGCCCGAACAGACTGCGTGGTCGGCGGCAAATCCCCGTGCCAGGACCAGTCCCCTGGCCGACAGGCCCGGAAGGCGTGAGCCGTCGAGGCAGACCGCGTCCAGCCGGGCGCCATCCAGATTGGGCGGGGAATCGAAGCGGCAGGCCGTGAGGGCCAGCGGCGGGCAGAAGCCCGCACCGGAAACCGCGAGGCCGGCAAGATCGAGAACGCCGATGATTTCCGCGCCGTCGACCCGCAGACCCAGGACCGACAGGCGCCAGCCATCGTCGAGTTGCGTGTATAGCCGTCGGAGGACCTCGGCCCGGACCGGTCCCTCCGGCCGGGTGATCCCGTCGCCCGCCACCGCCCCGCCAACGACGCGCAACTCCGCGGTGGTCAGCCTCTTGTCGCCGCCGAGCCAATCGTAGGTTTTGTCGAAAACGTCGCCGGCCATGGGCGCACCCCCGCGAAACGCGCGGCGGCGATTAAAGCACGAGAGCCGACGATTTCAGAGAGGCGTCCGGAGCGCCTATTCGGCGGCGGAAAGCACAGGTCCGCTGTCGAGACCCTTTGCGGCGACATCGCGGTCGACAAACTCGATGACCGCCATCGGCGCGTTGTCGCCGTGGCGAAAACCGGCCTTCAGCACACGGATATAACCGCCGGCGCGGGCGCCGTAGCGCGGGCCGAGGGTGGCGAAGAGTTTGCCGACCTGGGTCACGTCGCGCACCTGGGCGATCGCTTGGCGGCGGGCGTGGAGATCGCCGCGCTTGGCCAGGGTGACCAACTTCTCCACGAAGGGCCGAAGCTCCTTGGCCTTGGGCAGGGTGGTGACGATCTGCTCGTGCTTGATCAGGCTCGCCGACATGTTCGCGAACATGGCCGTGCGATGGGCGGACGTCCGTCCCAACTTTCTGCGGGCATAGCCATGGCGCATGTCGTTCTCTCCATCGAGGTGGGGCGTCTCAAGGGCGACGCGCCCATAGTACGTTTCAAATCTGGTCTTCGAACTTCTTGGCGAGGTCTTCGATATTTTCCGGCGGCCAGTTGGGCACGTCCATACCGAGGTGAAGGCTCATGTTGGTGAGCACTTCCTTGATCTCGTTCGGGGACTTGCGACCAAAATTGGGGGTGCGGAGCATCTCCGCCTCGGTCTTCTGGATAAGGTCACCGATGTAGACGATGTTGTCGTTCTTCAGGCAGTTGGCCGAGCGAACCGACAGCTCGAGCTCGTCGACCTTTTTCAGAAGCGCCGGATTGAATGGCAGTTCGGGCTTTGCCTCGCCGTCGAGTTTCTTCTTCGGCTCGTCGAAGCTGATGAACACCTGGAGCTGATCCTGCAGGATGCGCGCGGCATAGGCCACCGCGTCCACCGGCGAGACCGCGCCATTGGTTTCCACTTCCATGATCAGCTTGTCGTAGTCGAGGCTCTGACCCTGACGGGTGGGCTCGACGCGATAGGCCACCCGCTTGACGGGGCTGTAGAGCGCATCCACCGAAATCAGGCCGATGGGCGAGTCCTCGGGCCGATTGCGCTCGGACGGGACATAGCCCTTGCCATTCTGCACGGTGAACTCAATGCGCACCGTGGCCCCCTCGTCGAGGGTGAGGAGCACGTGTTTGGGATTGAGAATCTCGATGTCGGAGGGGGCCTCGATCTGGCCGGCGGTGACCGCGCCGGGACCCGTGGCCTTCAGGCTCATGCGCTTGGGCCCCTCGGCGTGCATCCGCAAGGCGAGCTGCTTGATGTTGAGGACGATGTCGACGACGTCCTCACGCACGCCTTCCAGCGAGGAGAACTCGTGGACCACGCCGTCGATCTGGATGGCGGTCACCGCCGCGCCCTGGAGCGAGGAGAGCAGCACCCGGCGCAGCGAGTTGCCGAGGGTGACTCCGAAGCCGCGCTCCAGCGGTTCGGCCACCAGACGCGCCTTGCGGGCTCCGTCGGCGCCCGATTCGATCATCGGCTTTTCCGGACGGATGAGTTCGTTCCAGTTTCTTTCAATCACGGGCGGGTATCCCTGAACGCGGAGCCGCCGGCCGCGGAAGAACGGGCCGGCGATGAAGGTGGGGTCGGGCGAATTGGCCTTTAGACGCGTCGACGTTTGGGCGGGCGGCAACCATTGTGCGGAATGGGGGTGACGTCGCGGATGGTGGTGATGATCATGCCCGCCGCCTGAAGCGCACGGAGCGCCGATTCCCGACCGGAACCGGGGCCGGAGACATTGACCTCCAAGGTCTTGACGCCATGCTCCGCAGCCTTTTTGCCGGCATCCTCGGCGGCCATCTGGGCGGCGTAAGGGGTCGACTTGCGGGAGCCCTTGAAGCCCATCGCGCCAGCGCTCGACCATGAGATGGCGTTGCCTTGAGCGTCGGTGATGGTGATCATGGTGTTGTTGAACGAGGCGTTCACGTGCGCGACGCCCGAGGTGATATTCTTGCGCTCGCGCTTTTTTACGCGCGCCGGTTCCTTGGCCATGGAAAGAGTCTCTTATTTCTTCTTGCCGGCGATCGGCCGGGCGGGACCCTTGCGGGTGCGGGCGTTGGTGTGGGTGCGCTGGCCCCGGACCGGCAGGCCCTTGCGATGACGCAGCCCGCGATAACAGGCCAGATCCATCAGGCGCTTGATGTTGGTCGCCGTCTCCCGTCGCAGATCCCCCTCCACCTGATAATCGCGGTCGATGGTTTCACGAATGGAGATCACTTCCTGGTCGGTCAGCTGATTGACCCGACGGGCGTCTTCGATGCCCACCTTGTCGACGATCTGCCGCGCCTTGGACTGGCCGATGCCGTGGATATATTGCAGCGCCACGACGACGCGTTTGTTGGTCGGAATGTTGACGCCTGCGATACGGGCCACGCAGCATTTCTCCTGATACGCGCGAAGTCGCGAAAAGCACATCCAGCCCTGCCGCCCGGATGGGGGAGGGGCCGGCGCGGACACGCGCCCTTTCGCGGAAGAGACGCAGATATAAGGATCGCGACGCCCGCGTCAATCCCGATGCCACGAATGAACCGGCGCGTTTTTCCGGGGGCACGGTCCAGCCCGACGTTGAAACCGGCGCCGCCGGCCGACCTCAGCGTCAGAACCGCGGCCCGTCAATCACGGCGTCGATGGCGGCGGCGACCGCTTCGATTCCCGCCATCCCGTCCACTTCGACCAGCTTGCCGTGCGCCTCATAGTAGGGAAGCAAGGGGGCGGTGTCGCGGTTATAGGCTTGAAGACGGATGACGAAGGATTGCGGATTGTCGTCGTCCCGCCCGGTCTGGGCAAAACGACCGGCCACCCTCGCCTTGAGCGCCGCGTCGTCCACCTTCAGGCGGATGACCAGATCGATCCGGTGGGTGCGGCGCTCGAGCATTCCGTCGAGAGCCTCGGCCTGGGCCAGGGTCCGGGGAAACCCGTCGAAGATCGCCCCGCCCGAGGCGTCCAGTTCGGGAAGCCGCTCCTCGATCAGGCCGATGACGATTTCGTCGGTGACCAGTTCGCCCTTGCGCATGATCGACTCCACCCGCCGACCGAGGTCCGATCCCGAGGCGATGGCCGCGCGAAGGATGTCGCCCGTCGAGAGTTGGATCATCCCCCGGGTGTCCACCAGGCGCTTGGCCTGGGTCCCCTTTCCCGCCGCCGGCGGCCCGAACAGGATCAGATTCACA
>JBDTKQ010000012.1:0-6374 GCA_039935235.1 Caulobacteraceae bacterium | reverse complement strand
CGTCTGTCAGCCTTGCGCCGAAGCGCGCCGCCGATCGCCGCGAAGCCGATCAGCATCATGGTCCACGCGGCAGGTTCCGGAACGGCGTTGAAGGTGAGGGCCAGCCCGGTGGAGTCGTTGAGGAAGTTGCCGTCGTTGTTCACCCCGTAGTCGAGGATGTCGCCCGCCTGCAGAGCGACGCCGTTGGCTCCGAACGGGACCATTCCGCCCGGCGTCCCCGGCGGAACCGCGCCCGGCCCGGTCAAGGTCGTATCGAGCAGAACCGAATGGAAGGCCCCGCGGGTGAAGGCGATGATCACATCGACGCCGCCGGGATTGGTGTCGAGCAATTCGAAGCGGCCCGTGATGTTGTAGATCCCGGTGGTCGGCACGGCGAACCGCACGATCGAATCGGTGGCCGGCCCCGGATGCACGAGCAGCACGTCGGTCGGCACGACCACGGTGCCGAAATCGAAGGTGGCGCCGGTGAGGTTCTTGCCGACCAGAGGCACCAGAGCGACCGGATTGGCGCCCTGCCAGCAGCCGAGGCCGGCGACCTGGCCCTGGCACGGATTGCTGTAGGTGGGATCGGCGGTGAAACTGGTTCCGGTGACGCCCGTTCCGTAGCTGAAGATGCCGATCGAGTTGGTCGTCGAGAAATCGGTCACCGCGTCGTAGGTGGTGACGGCGAAGGCGGGAGCCGCCAGCGCGATGCCGCCGACGAGTCCGAGCCCGCACAGCGTCGTCTTCAGAAAGCCCATGTCAGCCTCCGGTCGATCCAACCCCCCCGCTTCCGAACTAGGCCGAAAGATGGCTTTCCGCAATCGAATTTGCGCTGGTGATTCCGCGCCCGGCTATCTTGCTCTAGAAGCCGCGGATGCCCCTGACCGCCTTCACCAACACCTTCGCCGGCAATCCGCTCGACCGCGCCAGCGACCGCCGCTCCGATCCGGCGTGGATCGAGGAGAAGCTTGCCCTTCCCGGCTCCCTCGCCGCGGCCCTGTGGAACGGCCGACCGCTGGTCGAGGACGGCGAGGGCGGCGCGCCCCGGATCGCGTACATCGCCGCCGACATGGCGCGAACCTTGTCGGGCGGTCCCGAGCGGATGCTCTTCCTCGGCCTGTGGAAGGACGAAGCGGTGTTCGCCGTCGATCTCGAGGGCGGCGCCGATCCCGCCGACGGCCCCCTCGAGGGCCTCGGCCGGTTCGAGGATTTGCGGGCCATCGCCCTGACCCTCCCCCCAGCCGAGGCGGCGATCCTCGCCACCGCCAAGTCGATGTTCGAATGGCGTCGCAAGCATCGCCATTGCGCCGCGTGCGGCGAGGTCAGCCAGGTCGCCGAAGGCGGCTGGAAGCGGGTGTGTCCCGCCTGCCGCGCGCAGCACTTTCCGCGCACCGACCCGGTGGTGATCATGCTGGCGACCCGCGGCGAGCACTGCCTTCTCGGCCGCCAGGCGGCGTGGCCCAAGGGCATGTATTCCGCTCTCGCCGGCTTTCTCGAACCGGGGGAGACCATCGAGGAGGCTTGCGCCCGCGAACTCTTCGAGGAGTCGCGGCTGAGCACCTTGTCGGTGCGGTACCACTCGACCCAGCCGTGGCCCTACCCGTCGTCCCTGATGATCGGCTTGATCGCCGAGGTCGACGAGGGCGACGCGGTGGCCGACGATATCGAGATCGATGAGGTCCGCTGGTTCACCCGCCCCGAAACCCTGGCCCTGCTCGCCGGCAACCTCTCCGACGCCAAGGCCCCCGGCGCCCTCGCCATAGCCCACCAGCTTATCAAGGCGTGGGCGGAGGAGAGCATTTAGGGCGCATCGCGGGCGATCATTTCATCGAGCGTCCCTGGCGGCGTCCCACGCCTTCACCGCCGCGCGCGGCGCGACCTTGCGCCAGCGGCGTTCGAGGAAGGCGCGGAAGGAGCCGGGGTGGAGGGTGGCGATCTTCGCCAGGACGCAGGGATAGTCCTTGTAGTGAGCGGTGAAGTGGAAGGTGGCGGGCTCCGCCTCCATCAGCATCTCGCGCTCGTCAAAGCCGACGTCCATCAAAACCATGCTCGAGTCCTCCCGCCGCAAACGGGTGAGGAACTTCTTGTTCACCATGAACGAGGGGCGGCCATAGGAGCTCCCCTCGACGACACCGGGAAACGACAGGCAGATCGCGCGCATTTCCTCGGGCGTCATGGTCAGTAGGCCAGCGCCGCGCCGTCCTTGCGCATTTCGCTCGCCGCCGCGTAGCGACCGGGCCAGCGCTGGATCGCCTGATAGCCGCCATAGCCGCCGTCGGAGGGGCCGAGGGTCCAGCCCATGGCGACCATCGCCTCGCGTGTCGCCGCCGGCACGCCGGATTCGAGGCGCAAGGTCCCGATCCCGTGGCGTGGCTCTCCGGTCGGCTCGGAAGAGCCCTCGTGGTGCCACCGGGGCGAATCGCCCGCCTCCTGCAAACCCAGGCCATAGTCCACGAGGTTGACGATGATCTGGGCCTGGCCCTGGGGCTGCATATCCCCGCCCATGACCCCAAAGGCCAGCCACGGCTCACCGTCGCGGGTCG
Source organism: Caulobacteraceae bacterium (assembly GCA_039935235.1). Lineage (GTDB taxonomy): Bacteria > Pseudomonadota > Alphaproteobacteria > Caulobacterales > Caulobacteraceae > Acaudatibacter. Next base: position 3,849 of record JBDTKQ010000012.1, on the reverse strand, counting down.
CGAACCCCGGGATGATCGTCTGGAACGGCCGCTTGCCGGGTGCGTAGGTGTTGGGCCGCCCGGGGGTGAGGTCGAAGAGCTCGCCGCGATCCTGAAACATGAAGCCGAGGCCGTCGGGTGAAAGCCCCGATCCCATGCCGCGATAGTTCGACTGGATGATCGAGACCATCATGCCGTCGGCGTCGGCGGTGCACAAATAGGTGGTGTCGCCGTGGCTCGGCGCCTCGCCGGGAAACACCGGATCGAGGATGCGGCCAGGCTTGATGAGCTTGGCGCGCTCGGCCGCATAAGCTTTGGAGACCAACCACCCGATGGGGATTTTCGCGAAGTCAGGGTCGGCGAAATAGCGGGCGCGGTCCTCGAAGGCGAGGCGCTTGGCCTCGATCTGGACGTGGAGACTCGCGGGGGACTGAAAGCCCATGGCGGCCATGTCGAACCCTTCGAGCATGCCCAGGATCTGCAGGGTCGACAGGCCCTGGCTGTTGGGCGGCAGCGCCCACACATCCACCCCGCGATAGTTGGTGGAAACCGGGTCCACCCACCGCGAACGATGCGCCGCCAGGTCGGACGCCGAGAGCCAGCCGCCGATGCGCCGAAAATAGGCGTCGATGGTCGCCGCCACCTCACCGCCGTAGAACCCCTCACGCCCGCCCGCCGCGATCAGGCGATAGGTGTGGGCCAGCGCCGGGTTGGCGAACATCTCGCCCTCGGCCGGCGTGCGGCCGTTCGGCGCCCAGACCTTCCTGAAATTCTCCACCTCCTCGATCCCCGCGTTCGGCCGGGTGAAGGCGCGGTAGGACGCGGCGAGATAGAAGGCGATGGTCTGCGGGACGGGGGCGCCGTTCTGGGCAAGCTCGATCGCCGGCGCGAAGAGATCGGCCCATTTCAGCTTGCCGTAGCGCTGGTGGAGGGTCCACCAGGCGTCCACTGCGCCGGGGGTGGACACCGAAGTCGCGCCGAACGGGGCGATGAAGCCGTTCTTCGCCCGGGCCCGCTGGGTTTCCAGACTGAGCGCGCGGGGCGATCGGCCCGAGCCGTTGAGCCCGGCGAGCTTCCGCGCCTTGGGGTCCCACACCATGGCGAAGCAGTCGCCGCCGACGCCGCAGGAGATGGGCTCGAGAAAACCGAGGGCGGCGTTGGCCGCCACCGCGGCGTCCACCGCCGAACCGCCGGCCTTCAGGATCTCGATGGCGGTGAGCGTTGCGAGCGGATGGGCCGTGGCCGCCGCCCCGTGCGCGCCCCACACCGTCGAACGCGAGGCGAAATTCGCCCCGACGATCCGGTCGCCGGCGTGAATGTCGGGGCGTTTCACGGCCATGTCGAACGCTCCCCGAGGGCTTTGCGCGGCGACGGACGCGGACGCCGCCGCGGCGGCGGGCAGGGTGGCCAGGAAAGTCCGTCGGCGCATGACCGTTGCCTCAAGTCCCCTCGGCCCCGCGACGGCGGGGACCCGAGATCGTGCATATGGCAGAGGCGGCGCGCGGAGCGTTACCGTTTTCGTCGTTGAGGCAAGGCGCCGTGGTTTCCTCAAGCCTCCGACCACACCGCCAATTCGTTTCCCGAGGGGTCGCGGAAGTGGAAGCGGCGGCCACCGGGAAAGGCGTGGATCGCCCGGACGATCACGCCGCCCGCGCCCTCCACCCTGGCCAGCATGGCGTCAAGGTCGCCGGCGTAAAGGATGACCAGGGGCGCCGGCCGCGCTTGCGCCGCGTCGGCCTGAAACCCGCCGTCCGTGCCCTCGGCCTCGAACGCCGCGTAGCTGGGCCCGTAGTCCTGGAACGACCAGCCGAATGCCGCGCCATAGAACCTCTTGGTGGCCGTCAAATCGCCGCCGGGAAACTCGATATAGTCGATCTTGCCGTCTTCGCGCATGGCGGTTCTCCGGATCGTTTCGGGCGTGTCCCCGGTGCGCCAAGGGCGCCGATCGCGATCACGGGGTCAAGGCGTGGCGCAGCAGCAGGGCGGCGTCGTGCAACAGCGCCTCGCGGCCGATCAGGGTTTCCTCGTTGAGCATCTCGTCGATGGCGAAGCCGAATTCCACCGAGATGCGCAGGCGCCGCCACAAGACATTCGGTTCGATACGCGGGGTCAGGGGCCCATAGGCTTTCGCCAGGGCATCGGTCACCAGACGGTGGGAGGCGATCCGAACGTGCGCCAGCCTCGGCGTGGCGCGCAGGGCGCGCAGGACCCAGATGGCGCCGGGCTCCCGCGCGGTCACCTCGGCGGTCGCCCGCAACAACTCCTCGGTCCCCTCGCCCAACGCGGCCAGACCGTGGGGCTCATGGCGCTCGAGCCAGGCGAACAGCACCGCGTTCTGACGGCCCATCAGCCGCTGGCCGAGCGCCTCGAGAACCGCGTACTTGTCCCTGAAATAACGATAGAGCGCCGGCGGCGACACCTCGGCCCGGGCGCAGATCAGATTGGTCGAGATCCGCTCGATCCCCACCTCGGCGAGCAGCTCGCCGGCGACGTCCAGCAGGCGCTCATAGGTCCGCACCGCCCGTGGTTGACGCGGCGCCGGCGGGGCTTGGGCGAGCCTCTCCCTCATGGGCGCGCACGCGCGGAGCGGAGATGCAATACGGTCACGATTCCCATCGCCGCCACCAGGGCGGCGGCTCCGAAGGCCACCGCCCCGCGCGCGTCCCGGTCGGTCACCAGCAAGGACGCCATGAGGGGGCCGAGGCTGCCGCCGAGCAACTGGGCGCCCCCGATAAGGTTGGCGGAGCGGCGGCTGGGATCGGCCTCGATGGTCATCGGCACGAGAAACGGCATCAGAAACAGCCAGACGAAACCGAACGCCGCCGACACGACGAGAAACACCGCTGGGCCGGGAAGACTGGCGTAGGCCGCCAGGAGCCCAAGATCGAGGACGCCGCAGGCGATCAGGACGCGAAACCAGCGAATGCGGCCGGCGAAAACCGTCGCCGCGGCCCCGCCGGCGACCTGAAAGGCGAGGGATACGGTGACCGCCGCTCCCGCCACCCACGGCGGGTGCCCCGCCTGGTGCGACATCGGCTCGGCGTAGACCCACACCCCGACGATGCACACGAGAAAGAGAAAGCACGCCCCGAGGGCTGCGGCGCCGCGCGGATTGGGCAATCCCGCCGGCGCGTCCGATCGTGGCAGCGGCGCATAGGCCGAAGGACCCAGCATGGCCACCGCGCCGGCCGCCGCGCTGATCGCGGCCAGGGCCAGAAAACCGCCGTCCGCGCCGTAGCGGGCGGTGACGAAGGCGGTGAGGAAGGCTGAAAGGCCGAACTGGGCGAGGGTCTGGACGGTCAGGAACACCCCAGACCAGCGTTCGGGCCGGGGCGTGCGGGTGATCATGCCGATAGCGATCCACAGCATCAGGCCGCTGGGCAGGCCTGCCGCGGCGCGGATCAGCGTGACCCCCTCCCCGGTCATCGTCGGGGTGATCGCATCGATCGCCGCCAGCGCGGCGCCCGCGGCCAATCCCAGCCAGCGCAACCTCTTCGGCTCGAGGAAGGCGCCGGCGAGGATCGCCACCACCCCCATGGCGAGGAGTTCCGCCGTCGCCGCGTGACCCAGTTGCGCGGCGTCCAGCCGGCCCTCGGACTGGAGGGCTCCAAGCAGCAGGGGCTGGAGTCCGGCGATCATCACCCCGGTGGTCCCCACGAAGAGGCCAGAGGCGACTTCCCGCGCGCCGAGCGCCGGACCGATCCAGCCGATCGCCGGTTTTTGGTCCTCGATGTCGATCATCCGCCTGCCCCCGGGTTCCACCCGCTTGAATAGTGGCGCGGCTGTGCTAGTCAAAGCTATCTAATTCCAGTCGCGCGAGTCTCGCGGTGGGAATGTCCGGGCGCGAAGGCGGCCAAATGGGGGGACGGG
>JBDTKQ010000011.1:0-4229 GCA_039935235.1 Caulobacteraceae bacterium | reverse complement strand
TGGCTGAATTCGGAACTGGTCACCGTCACGCCGGTGCTGTTGCGGATCAGCAATCCCGATATGTCGGTCGCCAGGGTTCCCGCCGGATCGCCATGGACGTTCAAATGGGAAAAATTGACGTTGGTCGCCGCGGCAACCAGGAAATTGAAATCCTGCGAGGCGCCCCATTGGCCGACGGGCAGTCCGGCGGTCGACAACTCCAGCAGATCGAAGTTGAGGTTCGTGACCGCTTTGACGTTCAGATCCTTGAGCGTGGCGAGATTGCCCGGGTCGGCCGAGGTGATGGTGACCGTGGAGGCAAAGTTCAGGTTCTGGATATTGACGCCGGAATAGGTTCCGGCGGCAAGAGATATGGTGTCTCCGCCCTGCGCCGAGGCCAAGGCGTGCAACAACCCCGCGGTGTCACTGACGGTGATGTTCGAAGCCATTGTCGCCTACCCCCGGAAGAGCCGATCGATGTTCGCATTCGCCATGTCGAGGCTCTTCCCGACCGGAGGCTCGGGCCACAATACGCAGCGAGGTCCCCCAGGTCGCTGCGACATATTCGCGGTATGCGGGCCGGCCCCTCCCTCTCCCCGGAGGCGCGGCGTTTCTTCTCCTCTTCCGTGGGAAAGGTAAGGACCCCGCGCTGCCGGCCGCGGAAAGGTCAGGGGCTACCGACCGGTCAGGCGCCGATCCACTCCGGGACGCCGCGCTCGCCGCGCAGACCGGCCCACCAGCCCGCGAGGCCGAACCGCAGCAAGCGCCACGAGCGGCCGCGGAGGCTGCGCAAGACGATCTGGGCGAGGGTGGCGGCCGCGGTCACCGGCAGGCGCGCCGGGTAGCGGTCGCGGGTGAGGAGCAGGCCGTTGCGCTCGCCAAGATAGGTGGGCGCGCGCGGTCGCGTGCGGACCGGCTGGATGGCGCCGGTGGTCGTTCCCTGTTCGTGGAGCACCCGTCCGCCCGGCGCATAGCCCAGGCGCATGCCGCGGGCGAGCCCGCGAAGGCACCACTCCACCTCCTCGCAATAGAGGAAATAGTCCTCGCGCATCGGCCCGACGACCTCGACGAACCGCCGCCCCACCAGCATCGCCGCGCCGTTGAGATAGTTTTGCCTCCGTTCGATCCAGGCGGCGTCCACCGCCGCGTCGAGCGGACCACCGATGCCGATCGAGACGGCGCGCCCGAGCCAGCCACTCCACGCCCCGCCGTGGGACTGCACGCTGCCGTCGGGTCGGTAGAGGGTGCAGCCGACCGCTTCGCAATCGCCCCGCTCCAGCCGCGCGACGCACGCCGCGAGGGCCTCGGGCTCCGGAATGGTGTCCGGGTTGAGCACCCACCAGGCTCCGGCCCCGGGCGCCTCCGCCAGACAGAAGTTGACCCCGCCGGCGAAGCCCAAATTTCCGGGCGCGAGCACCGCGCGTACCGGCTGGCCACCGGTCAGGGCCGCCGGGATCGCCGCCAGAAGCGCGGCGTGCGCCGCCGGCCCCCCGTTCTCGCAGATCGTCACCTCGAAATCGGCATGGCTTGACAAGGCGAGCGCGGCCAGGCAGCGGGCGACGTCCGTCGCATTGCGGAATCCGACGATGGCGACGGCGACATGCACGGCGCTTGGCTTATCCTCAAACTCGGGGGTCGGGCTATCCTCTATCGCCGTCCGCCGGCGCCCGCCGCGCGACCGATAGCCGCAATCCGTCGCTGAAGCGCCATCCGCGCAGTCGGTAGAGCATGCCGAGGGCCCCGAGGCGCGAACGGACGCCTGGCAAGGACGGCGAAAACAGGGTCCGTGGCGTGTGGACCACCGCCGAGGCGGGCAGGACGAGGCAGCGGAGAAACCAGCGCAGGCGCCCGCCCGGCCTCTCTTCCATCAGCCGGCGGCTCTCGGCGTTCGTCCGCCGCCATTTGGCGCGAAGCTCCGGCCATGTCCGGCGGGCGGGATGGCCGACGACCGCGCGAGGCGCATAGCCCAGTCGATAGCCCGCGGCGGTGGCGCGGCGGCACCATTCCACGTCCTCCGACACCCCCGCGCGAAAGCCGCCGACGGCGGCGAACAGGGCGGCGGGACAGAAGAGATTGGCGCTGACGCTGAAACCCTTGTCACGGACATAGGCCTCGTTGTCGAAGGCGAACACTGTCTCGAAGGCTTCCGCCGCCGTCATGGCCTCCCGATCCTCCACCAGAACCACCATGCGGCCGCCGACGAAATCGAAGGTTTCGAGGGCCTCGATCCCCTCGGCGAGCCAATCGGGCTCCGGCCGGCAATCGGCGTCGGTGAAGGCGAGAATCCGTCCGCGCGTCGCGGCCACGGCGGCGTTGCGCGCCGGCCCGGCGCCCCGCTCCGGGGCCATCGCCAGCCGGGCGCGGCCGGCGATCGCGGCGGCCACCGCCGCCTCCCCTTGGGGCGAGCCATTGTCGGCGACGACGATCTCGAACCGCTCGCGGGGAAGGCTCTGCGCCCGGAGCGCGGCGAGGCAAAGATCGAGGCCGGCGAGGTCGGCGTAGTGGGGAACCACCACGCTGACCAGCGGCGCTGCGTCACTTTCTCTCATGGCGCCGACCGATTCACCCGTCTCGCCCATCGGGCGCCTTCCCCTCCGCCGCTTCGCGGCCCCCCTGTAGCGCGAATCGCCTGAAGTCGGCCAAGCTGATCGATGCGCCCCCAAAATCAGAGAACGATCAAAACCGGTCACTTCACGAGCTACAAACTCCGGACACTTCACGAGCTAGCCACACCCGGGCGCGGCGGCCGGCGGCGCTCGAAACAAATTCCGACATGCTGTCGATTTCAGCTTGAGCTGATCGACGGTCTATCGAAGTCCAAACGGATTTCACCAGACCTGGATTGGAGCACACGATGCAATTCATTCTTCTCAACTTCCCCGGGGACAAGGCCGAGACCCGCACCTTCCCCGATCGCGCGGCCATCACCGGCATCATGAAGTACACGGCCGAGCTTCGTAAGGCGGGCGTCCTGCTGGCGCTCGGCGGGTTCAAACAGAGTTCCCTGGGCGCGCGCGTCCGCTTCGATGGGGACAAGCCCGCCATCACCGACGGGCCGTTCAGCGAGGCCAAGGAGCTGATCGGCGGCTACTGGCTGATCCAGGTGAACTCCAGGGCGGAGGCGGTGGAATGGGCGTCGCGCGGACCGGCCGCCGAGTGCGAGATGATCGAGGTGCGCCAACTCTACGCGCCGTCGGATTTTCCGGCGGAATTTCGACAACCCGCGTAGCTCCTCACGCGCCGGTGTTCCCGAACGGGGGAAGTTGTGGGATCGACGACGATGGATAGGGTCGATCTTCATCAGCGCATCGAAGCGGTCTGGCGGATCGAGGCCGCCCGAATTGTCGCCGGCGTGGCCCGCTATGCGCGTGACGTCGGCGTGGCCGAGGAGCTGGCGCAGGACGCCTTGGTGGCGGCGCTGGCGCAGTGGCCGCGCGCCGGCGTTCCGCGGAACCCCGGCGCCTGGTTGATGACGGCGGCCAAGAGACGCGCGATCGATCGGCTTCGTCACGCGGAGCGCGCCGCGCGTGTCCACGGCGAGCTTGGACGAGAGCTCGACGCCCTGCACGCCGTCGCCCAGGCGGACCTCGAACTGCGCCTCGATGACGACATCGGCGATGATCTGCTGCGCCTGATGTTCGTCGCGTGCCACCCCGTTCTGGCCCGGCCCTCGCGGGTGGCGCTGACCCTGCGTCTGCTCGGCGGGCTCACGACCGAGGAGATCGGGCGCGCCTTCCTGACGTCCGAAGCCGCGATCGCCCAACGGATCGTTCGCGCCAAACGAACGCTCGCGGAGAAGAAAATCCCCTTCGAAATCCCGCATGGGGACGTCCTTCAAGCCCGCTTGGGCTCAATCCTGCAGGTCGTCTATCTCATCTTCAACGAGGGCTACACGGCGACCGAAGGGGCCGACTGGATGCGCCCGGAGCTGTGCGACGAGGCGTTGCGGCTCGGCCGCATCCTCGCCGACCTGCTGCGCGGTGAACCGGAAGTCCATGGGCTGATCGCACTCATGGAGTTTCAGGCTTCCAGGACGAGCGCACGCGCCGGGCCGCAGGGAGAACCGATACTGCTTACCGACCAGGATCGCGCGCTTTGGGATGAGGCCCTGCTGAACCGAGGCTTTGCCGCCCTTGACCGTGTGGACGCCCTCGGTGTCTTGCCCGGCCCCTTTGCGCTGCAGGCCGGGATTGCGGCCTGCCACGCCCGAGCCGCCACGGCCGAAGCAACCGACTGGACCCGCATCTCCG
>JBDTKQ010000010.1:0-3965 GCA_039935235.1 Caulobacteraceae bacterium | reverse complement strand
GATTTCCGCGGCGGTCGTCGTATCAACTCGATGAAGGCGCTGCTCGCCGAAGACTGGGACGCGATCTTCGTCGGCACCGGCGCGCCGCGCGGCCGCGACCTCGACCTGCCGGGCCGGCGGGAGGCGGGGGCCAATATCCACGTCGGCATCGACTGGCTTTCCAGCGTTTCCTTCGGCCACATCGACAAGATCGGCCGGCGCGTGATCGTGCTGGGCGGCGGCAATACCGCCATGGACTGCTGCCGCACCTCGCGGCGTCTCGGCGGCGAGGAGGTCAAGGTCATCGTCCGCTCCGGGTTCGCCGAGATGAAGGCCTCGCCGTGGGAGAAGGAGGACGCCATGCACGAGGATATTCCCATCCTCAACTGGCGCGTCCCCAAGGCCTTCACCCACGAGAACGGCCGCCTCACCGGGGTTTTGTTCGAGGTGGTCGAGGCGGCGACCGACGCCAGGGGACGCCGCGCGCTTCGACCCACCGGCGCGCCGGACGAGCACCATGCGTGCGACGACGTGTTGGTGGCGGTGGGGCAGGAAAACGCCTTTCCGTGGATCGAGCGGGATATCGGCATCGCCTTCGACGAATGGAACATGCCGGTGGTCAGCGAGGTCAGCTTCGCGTCCACCAATCCCCGCGTGTTTTTCGGCGGCGACTCCGCCTTCGGACCCAAGAACATCATCTGGGCGGTGGCCCACGGCCATGAGGCGGCGATCTCCATTCACAGTTTTTGCCACGGCGAGGACGTCGAGGTCCGGCCGGCGCCGGGGGTCACCCTCGTCAGCCAGAAGATGGGCATTCACGAGTGGAGCTATGACAACGACATCTCCAACGCGGTCAGAAACCGCGTGCCCCTGCGCGACAAGCGCGAGGCCTTGGGCAATGTGAAGCTGGAGGTCGAGCTCGGTTTCGACGCCGCCGTCGGTTTCAAAGAGGCTCAGCGCTGCCTCAACTGCGACGTCGAGACGGTGTTCGCCGAGCCGTTGTGCATCGAGTGCGACGCCTGCGTCGACATCTGCCCGATGGACTGCATCACGTTCACCGCCAACGGCGACGAGGCGGATCTGCGCGGGCGGCTGAACGCGCCGGCGGTCAATCCGAGCCAGGATCTCTACGTCTCGTCCGACCTGCCGACGGGCCGGGTGATGGTGAAGGACGAGGACGTCTGCCTTCATTGCGGCCTGTGCGCCGAGCGGTGTCCCACCGGCGCATGGGATATGCGCAAGTTTCTTCTGAACATGACGCACGCGGAGCAGGCATGTCCGATGTGATGCCCGAGCGGGCCGCGCGTGAGCGCGAGGCGATCCGCGCGGTGAACGATTTCGTGGTCAAGTTCGCCAACGTCAACGGCTCCGGCTCGGCGAGCGCCAACGCCCTGTTCGCCAAATCCATCCTGCGCATGGGCGTGCCGGTGGCGGCGCGCAACATCTTTCCCTCCAACATTCAGGGATTGCCGACCTGGTACGAGGTGCGGGTGTCGGAGGCCGGGCGGCTCGGCAGGCGGGGCGGTGTCGACCTGATGGTGGCGATGAACCCGCAGACGTGGACCAAGGACGTCGCCGCCATCGAGCGGGGCGGCTATCTCTTTTACGACAGCTCCAGGCCGCTGCATGACGAGGTGCGCGCGGATATCCAGGTCCTTGGCCTTCCGTTGACCGAAATGTGCAACGTCGCCTACGCTGACCCGCGGCAGCGGCAACTGTTCAAGAACATCGTCTATGTCGGGGCGATCTCGGCGCTTCTCGGTATTGACCCGCAGGTCAGCGAGCGCCTGATCGAGGAACAGTTTCCGGGCAAGGCGCGGCTGATCAAACCAAATCTGGAAGCCCTCGCCATGGGCCGCGACGCGGCTCTCGAGGCGCTGACGCCGATCGGCCTGAAGGTGCGCCGCGCCGACGCGGTGGGCGACCGGATCTATGTCGAGGGCAACAGCGCCGCCGCCCTGGGCGCCGTCTACGGCGGGGCGACGGTGTGCGCCTGGTATCCGATCACACCGTCCACCTCGCTGGCGGAGGCCTTCATGGCCTATTGCAAGACTTATCGCACCGACCCAACGACGGGGGCCGCGCGCTACGCCATCGTCCAGGCGGAGGACGAGATCGCCTCCATAGGCGTGGTCGTCGGCGCCGGATGGAACGGCGCGCGGGCTTTCACCTGCACCTCGGGGCCCGGGATCTCGCTGATGCAGGAATTCATCGGCCTGTCCTATTTCGCGGAGATCCCGGCGGTGATCTTCGACGTTCAGCGCGGCGGTCCCTCCACCGGAATGCCGACGCGCACCCAGCAATCGGATATCCTCTCCGCGGCCTACGCCTCGCACGGAGACACCAAGCACCCTCTTCTGTTTCCCGAGGACCCGGCGGAATGCTTCGAGATGGGGGCCCTGGCCTTCGATCTCGCCGACCGGCTGCAAACCACGGTGTTCGTCATGCTCGATCTCGACATCGGCATGAACGAGTGGCTGTGCCGCCCGTTCGCGTGGGACGACTCCCGCCGGCTCGACCGGGGGAAGATCATGAGCCATGAGCGGCTCGAGGCCGGCGAGCCCTTCGGCCGCTACCGCGATGTCGACGGCGACGGAATCCCCTGGCGGACGCTGCCGGGGGTCCACCCGAGCCGGGGCGGCTATTTCACGCGTGGCACCTCCCGCGATCCGGACGCCCGCTACAGCGAGGAGGGGGCGGTCTATGTCGCCAATATGGAGCGGTTGCTGGCCAAGTTCGAGACGGCCAAGGCTCTCATCCCGCCACCCGTCCATCGTCCGGCCAAGCGGCGCACCCCGCACGGGGCGATCTATTTCGGCTCGACAACGCCGGCGATGCACGAGGCCCTCGACAGCCTCGACGCGAAAGGCGTCCACCTGGACGCCCTTCGCGTGCGTGGTTTTCCGTTTTGCGACGCGGTGCTCGACTTCATCGCCGACCATGAGACGGTGTTCGTCGTCGAGCAGAACCGCGACGGCCAGCTCCGCGCACTTTTGATGAACGAGGGCGACGTCGATCCGGGCAAATTGACCGCCGTCCTCAACTATGACGGATCGCCGATCACCGCCCGCTTCATCACCGGCGAGATATCGCGGCGAATGGGAGGTCCCGCATGACTTGGATCGCCAAACCCCGTCTTCACCACCCGCTGCTCAAGCCCAACGGCCTGGGCTTCACCCGACGTGACTACGAAGGCAAGGTTTCCACCCTGTGCGCGGGGTGCGGACACGATTCGATCTCCGCGGCGATCGTTCAGGCCTGTTACGATCTCGACCTGCCGCCCCATCGGCTGGCCAAGCTTTCCGGCATCGGCTGCTCGTCCAAGACGCCTGATTATTTCGTCGGCGCCTCGCACGGCTTCAACAGCGTGCACGGGCGTATGCCGTCGGTTCTCACGGGGGCCAACCTCGCCAATCGCGACCTGATCTATCTGGGGGTGTCGGGCGACGGCGACAGCGCCTCCATCGGCCTTGGCCAGTTCGCCCACTCGATCCGGCGGGGCGTCGACATGACCTACATCGTGGAGAATAACGGGGTCTATGGCCTGACCAAGGGCCAGTTCTCGGCGACCTCCGACAAGGGGTCGAAATCCAAGAAGGGCGTCGCCAACCACGACCAGCCGATCGATCTGGTGGGACTGGCCCTGCAACTGGGGGCCAGCTTTGTGGCGCGCAGTTTCTCGGGCGACAAGGCGCAACTGATCCCCCTGATCAAGGCCGCCCTGAGCCACAAGGGAGCGGCGTTCATCGACGTGATCTCCCCGTGCGTCCAGTTCAACAATCACCCCGGCTCGACCAAGAGCTTCGACTATGTGCGCGAGCATAACGCGGCGGTGAACCGGCTCGATCTGATCGCCCCGCGCGAGGAGATCGTCGTCGACTATGCGCCCGGCGCGGTCGAGCTCGTCACCCAGCACGACGGCTCGGTGCTCAAGCTGAGCAAACTGCCGAACGACTACGATCCGACCGACAGGGGCGCGGCGGTCG
>JBDTKQ010000009.1:0-2427 GCA_039935235.1 Caulobacteraceae bacterium | reverse complement strand
GAACACGCCGCCCGGGTCAGGTTCTGACAATCGCCGGCGGAGGCGCAGCGCGCGTCGTCGGCCGCCGGCGCGCGGTAGCCGGAGAACAGGGTGAAGGTTCCCGCATCAACGGTCGGCCCGAGGGCGGCGCGCGCCGCCGCGGCCATCGCACGGTAGGCGGCGAGGGCGGCGGGACGCAAAAGGATGACCTTGCCGCCATAACTTTCGTCGGCTCGCGCGGTGACGAGGGACGCTTGCGGCGGCGGCGGCGGACAAGCCCGGTGGCTCGCGGCCACGAACGGGCGACGGGCGGTCCATTCCTGTTTCATGGCTTCGAATGTGGCCGGCTCGAGGACGCCCGCCCCGCCCAAGCCATGCGTCTTCTGCCAGATCGCCAGGCGCGCGGCGAAGGCGGCGGAGCCGGCCGGGCACCTCGCCCCGATCTCTGCGGCGATGAGCGGCTCGTACACCGCCCACCCGGCCTCCAGCCGCCCGAACGGAAACCACGGCATCGTGTTCAGTGAGGCGGCGTTGGCGGCGGTGGCGCCCGCCGGGCCGGCGCGGCAGTCGACGGTCCCGGACAGCGTGGCCGCCGGCGGGACGGCGGCTTTCGGGCGACGCGGAGGGCTCTTGAAATCGTCACAGCCAGACGATCCCAGGACGAGCGCGGCGGCCGCGAGCCAAAAGGCGCGGAACCGGGCGGGTGTTCGGGGCTTCGTCACACGCCCGACTCGAGGATGCCGCCATGATCCGCCGTCACGCCGCCGCGACCGCCCTCGCCCTGCTTGTCAGCCTGGCCGCGTGCGACGACTTCAAGACCCCGCGTCGTCCGGAGGCGGCGGTCAAGCCCACCGCCGCTTCCGTCCGCGCGCCGGACGTGATCGCGGCTCAAACGCCCGCCGGTCCCCCGGCTGTGGCCGCCGACCCGGCGACAACCCCGTCGACGATCACGTCTCCGGCGCCAGCGCCGTCGGCCGACCCGATCGCCCGGGCGATCGACCGCGCCGCCCTTCCCGCTTCCGGCGCCGTCGCTCGCCGCGACCTGTTGATCCGGGTCGAGGTCCTGCTCGACCGCGCGCATTTCTCCCCCGGGGTGATCGACGGCACAGCCGGGGCCAACCTTGAGGCGGCTCTCGCCGACTTCCAGACGGCGCGCAAAATCCCGGCCAGAGGCGTGCTCGACGCAGGGACGGTCGCGGCCCTCGCCGCGGCCGACCCCGCCCCCGTCATCGCAACCTATGAAATCGCGCAAGCGGATGAAGAGGGTCCGTTCATCGGCGCCGTTCCCAGGACGATCGAGGATCAGGCGAAACTCCCCGCTCTCGGATACACGAGCCCCGTCCAGGAGCTCGCCGAGCGCTTCCACATGAGCGAGGCCCTGCTCAAAACCCTCAACCCCGGCGTCGATTTCACCCGGGCGGGAACCTTGATCCTGGTTGCGCGGGCGGGCGGCGGCGACCTTCCCGGTCCCGTGGCCAAGGTCGAGGTGGACAAGACCGTCGGCCGCGTGCGCGCCCTGGCGGCGGACGGCATGGTTCTCGCGAGCTTCCCGGCCACGGTGGGCAGCACCGAGCGACCGGCCCCCAGCGGGACCTTCGCGGTGACCGCCGTCGCCCCGCGGCCGGACTACACCCATGATCCCAAGCGCCTGACCTTCGGGGATGCGTCCAAGGGCGTTTTGGTGGTCAAGCCGGGACCCAACAATCCCGTGGGATCGACCTGGATCGGCCTGAACCGGCCGACCTACGGCATCCACGGCGCGCCCGATCCCGGCCGCGTTGGCAAGACCGCCTCCCATGGCTGCGTGCGCCTGACCAACTGGGACGCCGCCGCGCTTGGCCGAGCAGTGAAGAAGGGAATGCCCGTGGTCTTCACCGGGTCCGAGACTCGCGCCTGAAACACTCACGGTTCGTCGAGCCAGCCTTCCAGGAAATCGAACACCGCCGCCTTGAACAGGGCGTGAGGGGTGGCGGAGAAGTGATCGCAGGCCGGCAGGACCACGCATTTGGCGCCGGCGATCGCGTCCGCCAGCGGCTGGGGATCGCCGGCGATGTCGTCGCGCTGGCCGGCGACCACGAGGGTCGGCGGCGCGAGCCGTTGAAGGTCGGCGAGCGAAAGGGGCGAACCGCGCCCCTCGCTGCAGGCGGCGAGCGCGAGCCGGTCCTCGCCCTGGTTCTCGGCGAACTGGCGGAAGCCTTTCAGCGTCGGCTCGCCGATCGAGGCGGAATCGGCCGCCCGCATGGCCTCGGCCATGGTCATCGATCCGCCGAACGGCGTGGTCGCGCCGGGCAGCATGCGCGCGCCCACCCCGCCCAGGATCAGGTTGGAAAATCGCTCCGGCGCGGCCAGGGCGGCGGCGAGGGCCAGGTGCGATCCCATGGAATAGCCCATCAGATCGGCTCGCCGGAGATCGAGATGATCCATCAGCGCCAGAATGTCGCCGGCCAT
>JBDTKQ010000008.1:0-5608 GCA_039935235.1 Caulobacteraceae bacterium | reverse complement strand
CCTCGCGTCGTTCGTCCGCCGCCCACGCTTCGGCCTCGACGCTGGCGATCACCATGGTCGCGCCACTCTGGACGAAACCGAAGAGTCGGCGGTGGGAGTCCTTGAAAGCGGCCCTCGCCGCCGTCGCCGGCTGGAACGCCACCGCGAGGGTCGCGTCGGAATCCGCATAGCGCACCCTCAGGCCGCGCGTCTCGCCGGTCGCCCGGACCCCTTGGGCGGCGAGGTCGGCGACGGCCTCGCGCGTCATCCGTTCGCCCAAGGTTTCGGCGGCGGCGAGGCCGGCGGCGTCGAGGGTTTGTTCCAGCCCGGCGTGGCGCGCCGCGCGCAACCGCGCGTGTCCGATCCCCCAGGCGGAAAGCACGCTGCCATATCCGGGACAAAGGATGTCCGAGATTTCCAGCGCGTCGGCGACCTGACAGGCGACCTGACCGGCCGCGCCGCCGAAGGCGACGAGGGCATGGTCGCGCGGATCGAACCCCCGGGCGGTGGAAACCCGGCGGATGGCGGCGGCGGTCTGCTCCACGGCGATGGCGAGAAAGCCCTCCGCCGCCTTCTCGACGCTGCTCGCTCCCATGGCCGCCGCGAGGATCGAGAGGGCGGCGCGCGCGGCGGCCAGGTCGAGCGCCGCTTCGCCGCTTTTCCCGAACACGGCGGGAAACCAGGCCGGGTCGAGCCGTCCAAGCACGAGATTGGCGTCGGTCACCGTCGCCGGACCGCCGCGGCCATAGGCGGCGGGTCCCGGATCGGCGCCCGCGCTCGCAGGCCCGACCCGGGCGCGCAGACCGTCGAAGGCGAGGATCGATCCCCCCCCGGCCGCGACGGTCTCCACATCCAGCATCGGTGCGCGAAGGGTGACGCCGGCGACCTTGGCCATGTCCCGGCGTTCGAGACCCCCGGCGTAGCGGCTGACGTCGGTGGAGGTGCCCCCCATGTCGAAACCCAGAGCGGCCCCTATCCCCGCCGCCGCGGCCGCCCGCGCCGCCCCCACGACGCCACCCGCCGGGCCGGAGAGCACCGCGTCGCGGCCGCGAAAGGCGCTCCCGCGGACGAGGCCGCCGCCGGACGTCATGAAGAAGAGATCGGCGCCGGCGGTCGCGGCGGTGACCGTGTCGCCATAGGCCCGCAACACCGGCGTCAGATAGGCGTCGGCAACGGTGGTCTCCGCCCGGGGGAGGAAGCGGGGAAGGGGCGAGACCTCGCTGCCCGTGGCCACGAAGGCGAAGCCGGCGGCGCGGGCGAGGTCGGCCGCGCGCCGCTCGTGGGCCGGATTGAGGTCGGCGTGCATGAAGCAGATGGCGGCGCTCGCGCACCCCGCCGCCACCGCCGCGCGCAGGCTGGCGGCGAGGGCCGCTTCGTCCAGCGGACGGACGACCCCGCCCGATGCATCCAATCGCTCGTCGGCTTCGACGACCCGCGAGTAGAGCGGCGGAGAACGAACGATATCGAGGGCAAAGAGGTCCGGCCGCGTCTGATCGCCGATGAGCAGGGCGTCGGCAAATCCGGCGGTGGTCACGAAAACCGTTCTGGCGCCGGACCGTTCGAGCAGGGCGTTGGTCGCGACGGTGGTCCCGATCCGGATCGCCGACACCCGCTCGGCGGGAAACGGGGCGTCGGCGGCCACGCTCAGCAGGCGGCGCATGGCCTCGACCGCCGCGTCGGGATAGGCGTCGGAAACGGAGGGGAGTTTGAGGGTGGTAACCGCCCCGCCGGGCGCCCGGCCGAAGATGTCGGTGAACGTGCCGCCCCGATCGATCCAGAAGTCCCAGCCGTCACGGCCATCGGCGGGGTTGGGCATCGGGTCCACGTCAACTTTCTGACGCATCACCGGTTGACGATGCGCCCGTCCACGACGAGATGATAGTCGGGTTTCCGCCTCGAGAGCGGAGGGAAGGGAATGGCCATGGATCGGCGGGTTCGACAATCCCGTGACGGCGGCGCCTCGCCGTTGCGTGGCCTTGCGTGGCTGGCGGGGGCGGTGGCGTGGGTCGCCGCCGCGGCGGTGGGCGCGGTGATCGCCGTCTTCTTCGCCGCCACCCTCGTCGTCATCGGCCTCCTCGCCACGGTCCTGCTCGCCTTCTCCGCCGCCGCCCTGAGGGCGCGTCGCACGGTGCGCGCGCGGGTCGATCCCGATCTTATCGAGGCGCGCAATGTCGGCGGCCACTCGTGGGTCGCCTACGGCTGGGACGAGCGCCGGTAGTTCACAACCCCGCGGATGGGGCGCGGGACCGAAGCGTCCGGTGCGCCGACAAAGCGCCCTCCAGTTCCGCGACCATCAGGGTCCGCAGATCCGGCGGGGCGATGATTTCGACGTTGGGGCCCCAGGTGAAGAGGTGCCAGACCAGTTCCAGCATTCCGGCGGCGCGGAAGCTCACGAGAACCGAACCATCGGCCTGCGGCTCAACCGTCTGGCGGGCGTGGAACCGCCAGCCGAGGGCGTCGGCGGCACGGGCCGGGGCGATGCGAAGGACCACGTCCTCCACCTGGCCGTGATAGATGCCGAAACTCTCGAGGGCGTAGTCGGCGAGGGAAAACCCCGGCGGCGGCGCGGCTGGGCGATCGACGATTTCCACCGCGCGCATCCGGTCGAAGCGCCATGAGCGTGGGTCGACCCCGTCCTCGCTGGCCACCAGATAGTTGCTGCGGCCAAAGAGGACGCCGCACGGGGTCACCTCGCGCGCTCGCCCGGGCGAGCGGCCGCCGTCATAGACGAAGCGGAGGGCTTTCAGCGATTTGATCGCTTCGCGGACGGTGGCGAGAACCGCTGCGTTTTCGAAGGGGCGGGGTCCGGCGTGCACGGCGATGGTTTCGGCCTGGACGAGGGCTTCCATGTCCGGGGCGATCCGGCGGCGGGCCGAGCCGCGCACGGCGCTCAGGATCTTGTGTTCGAGCACGCGTAGGGCGTCGGCGCGCACCTTGGCGCCGGCGGCGTCCAGAAGATCGGCGGCCCCGCGCAAGGCGGAGAGTTCCTCGGCGTTGGGGCTTTGAAAGACGCCGTCCAGACCGCCGGGGATGCGGAAGCGACGGGTCGGCGGGTCGTCGATTTCCTCGAGATCGGGGAACACCGCGCGGACCGCGTCGCGCAGGCGCTCGGTGGTGCGCCGGCCCACGTCAAGCGCCCGGGACATCTCGTCCAGCGTCAGGCCCTCGGCGGTTCCGGCCAAAAGACGCGCGAGCTGGAGGAGTCGGGCTCCTTTTTCGTGCCGCATGAAAACCCCCGACCGTTTCTGACGCACCCCCGTTCTAAACCGGTGGCCAACGAAAACCAGAGGAGACGGCCATGGCCGCTTTCGCCCGCAAGACCAACCGATTTTTCCCCGTTCGCGGGCGTGCCCGCGCCCGCGAACGGCTGCGCCCGCCGCCCTCGGCCGCCCTGATCGACGCGGTGCTCGAGCACGCCGACCTTCGCGACGAGCTGGGCGGCGGCAGGGTGCTGCTGCGCATCGGCCCGGCGCGCCTCGCCGATCCGAAAGTGCGCAAGGCGCTCGGGTCCGATGCCGGACGGGCGGGAGATGTGGCGATCATCTGGGACGAGCGCGAGGATGTGCTCTTCCGGGTCCTCGACGGCGCCCCGCCGCCTCTGGCCGCGGTCCGCGCGGCTCGGCCGGCGGAGGACCGCTTCGCCCTCACCCCCGCCGCCCTCGCCTATATCGCCGCCAGCCAGTCGCGCGGGCACGGCTGACGGGGCGGTGTTCCTCCCTCCCCATGGAGGGGAGGGAAGACCTATAACCTCCATCCATGATCATCGACGTCGACGACCCGCTCGATTCTCGCGTGGCGGTCTACCGCGAGGTGCGTGAGCGGGATGTGGCGGGGCGGCGGGACGGATTCATCGCCGAGGGCGAGGTGGTGCTTCGGGTGCTTGCCCGAAGTCCTCTCCACCGCGCCGACTCGCTGCTGATCGCGCGCGAGCGGATCGGTCGGGCAGAGAATCTGCTGGCTCGTTTCGGTGAAAACACGCCTGTCTACAGCGCCTCGCGCGCGGTGATGGACGGGCTGGTCGGTTTCCCCATTCATCGGGGCATGCTCGCGTTCGGCCGCCGGCGCGCCCCCGCGACGGCGGAGGACCTGATCCTCGCTCTCCCGCGTCGGGCGATCGTCGTCGTGCTCGTCGGGATTTCCAACCACGACAACATCGGCGGCATTTTCCGCAACGCCGCCGCCTTGGGGGCGCACGGCGTCCTCCTCGACGCGACCTGCTGCGATCCGCTTTATCGCAAGGCGATCCGGGTGTCGGTGGGCGCGGCCCTGACCGTGCCGTTCGCCCGTACCGCCGCGAGCGCCGATGCTCTGGGCCTGCTGGAGCGGCAGGGATTCGAATGCCTCGCGCTGACCCCGGGCGGCGAGACGCGCCTGGCCGCCGTGCGCCGGTCCGACCGGGCGGCGGTGTTGCTCGGCGGCGAAGGGTCCGGCCTGCCGCTCGATCTCCTGTCGCGGGCGCGAACGGTCTTTATCCCCATGGCCGGCGGCTTCGATTCCCTGAACGTGGCGACCGCCAGCGGTATCGTTCTCAATCATCTGACCTTCGACAATCGCCGGCACGGATGATCTAACCGCCGGCCATGACCGCCCGCTACATCGCCGCCATCGATCAGGGGACGACGTCCTCTCGCTGCATGATCTTCGACCGGCACGGTGGGGTCGTCGCGCGCGCGGGGCGGGAGCATCGGCAGATCTTTCCCCGCCCGGGCTGGGTGGAACACGACGCGCTGGAGATCTGGGCCAATGTCGAGCGCGTCGCGGCCGAGGCGATGGCGGCGCTGGGGATCGGGCCACCGGACCTCGCCGCCGTGGGAATCACCAACCAGCGCGAGACCACGGTCTTGTGGGACAAGGCGACCGGTGCGCCGATCGCCAACGCCATCGTCTGGCAGGACACCCGCACCGAGGCGACGGTCGCGCGCCTCGCCGCCGACGGCGGTCGGGACAGGTTTCGCGCCGCGACCGGGCTTCCTTTGGCCACCTACTTCTCCGGACCGAAGATTGCCTGGCTCCTCGATCGGGTGGATGGCGCGCGCGCGGCGGCGGAGCGGGGGGAGATCCTGTTTGGGACCATGGAAAGCTGGCTGATCTGGAAGCTCACCGGCCGGCATGTCGCGGAGGTGACCAACGCCAGCCGCACTCTTTTGATGAACCTGGCCACCCTCGACTGGGACGAGCCATTGCTGAACGCGATCGGCGTTCCCCGCGCCATGGTGCCGCAAATCGTCTCGTCCTCGGAAATCTACGGCGTCGCCGGTGGGGTGCTCGACGGCGTTCCGGTGGCCGGCGCGCTTGGCGACCAGCAGGCGGCCCTCTTCGGCCAGAGCTGTTTCGCGCCAGGAGAGGGCAAATGCACCTACGGCACCGGCAATTTCCTGCTGGTGAACACCGGTCCCGCGCCAGTCGCCTCGCGCCACGGTTTGATCGCCACGGTGGCCTACAAGATCGGCGTGGAACCTGCCGCCTACGCGTTGGAGGGCTCGATCGCCGTCACCGGATCCCTGGTGCAATGGCTGCGGGACAATCTGGGCCTGATCGCTTCGGCCGGCGAGATCGAGGCGCTCGCCCGGACGGTGGTCGACAACGGCGGCTGCTCGTTCGTGCCGGCGTTCTCCGGCCTGTTCGCGCC
>JBDTKQ010000007.1:0-4422 GCA_039935235.1 Caulobacteraceae bacterium | reverse complement strand
TTTCGCGCCTGCGGCGGCTATCCGGCGATCCCGCTCCGGGAGGACTACGGCTTGTGGCTGCGTATGATCGCCGGCGGCTTCCGGCTGGCCAATCTGCCGGACGTCCTCGTTCGCGCGCGGCTCGGCGCCGACTTTTACGGGCGGCGCAGCGGCGCGGGGACCCTCGCCTCGGAGTGGGCCCTGTATCGTCTTCGGCTCGAGGCGCACGGCGCTGATCGCGGCCGCGCCTTCGCCGCCTTCGCCGCACGGTCGCTGGCGCTGGCGGCGGAGCCGCCCGCCCGCCTGATCTACGAGAGCGTGTTGCGCCGGTGAAGGTGGTCAAGATCCAGGGGGGGCTCGGCAACCAGCTGTTTTGCCTCGCCTTCGCCCGCTCGGTCGCGGTCCTCACCGGCGAGCGGGTGGGGGTCGATGTCTCGGCCTTCCGGTTCGGGCGCTACGGCCACCGCTTCGTGCTCGACGATCTGGCCGAACGCCTCTCGCTTGAGGTCGTGCGGCGACCGTTGCTCAGCCCGCGCCCGGTCGGGATGGTGCTGGGCCGGCTCCCCGGCGGCTATGTCGCCCAAGGCGCGCCGCCCGCGAACCGCGCGGCCTTCGCACGGCTGGCGGCGGGCGGGGGCTATTTCGACGGCTATTGGCAGGACGAGGCATGGGTGGCCGCCGATGCCGGGTTGCGCGCGACGATCCGTGACTGGCTCCTCGAGAAGGGCGGCCGATCGACCGCGCGGGACGTCGTCGTCCACTATCGGACATACAAGGAAGAGGTCCGGCCCGCGCGCCGCGCGACACCCGACGCGGCGTGGTTCGCGGCCGCTATCGCCCGCGCCGAAGCGATCCCCGGCGCCGGGGGAGAGATCGTGCTGATCTCCGACGATCCGGACCTCGCGCTCGACCGGCTGGGCGACATCGGCCGGCGACTGGTCGTCCCGCGCGCCTCGAGCCCGTGGGCGGATATGGCGCTGATGCTCCGCGCCCGCGCCCTCGTGCTCAGCAACTCCTCGTTTTCGTGGTGGGGCGGCTGGTGCGGCGAGGCGGCGACGATCGTCTATCCGGCCCCGGGCCACCTCCACCACTACCCTGCCCCGGCGCAGGGTTTCACCGTCTTGTGACCGAGCCGGCGGGAGCCCTACCCCAGCTCCCGCCAGCAGCGGCTCGCGGCGCCCGGCCACGCCGTCGCTTCGTGGACCCCGCGGGCCACGGCGCGCGCCAGGCAATCGGCGGCCAAGGCGCCCAATCGCGTGAGGGTGAAGTCGGGGGTCTCGCCGAGGGGACGGCGACCGGTGGCGAGGGCGAAGACGACATCGCCATCGAAGGGCGTGTGGACCGGGCGGATGGCGCGGGCGAGGCCGTCCTGCGCCATCACCGCCAGGCGGCGAGCCTGGGCGGGGGTCAGGGTCGCGTCGGTGGCGACACAGGCGAGGGTGGTGTTTTCCCCCGGACGCGGCTCGCGCTTGGACAGTCCCCAGTCGTCGGGACCAATGGGCAGAATCGGAGCCGAAAGGCCACCGAACTCCCCGGCGATCTCGAAGGGCGACGCCCAGAAGGCCCGCCCGCCCGGAACGACGACCGAACCGAAACTGTTGACCGCCGCCAAGGCCCCGACCGTGAAACCGTCGCCCGTGACGATCGAGGCCGAGCCGACGCCGCCCTTCAGGCTCCCGGCCATCGCCCCAGTCCCGGCCCCGGCCGTGCCGAGCTCGAAATGGCGCTCCGCGGCCCGCGCCGCCGCGATCCCGAGAGCGGTATAGGGCGGTGTCTCGCCCCACGCCTTGTCGCCCCCGTTCGCGAGATCGTAGAGGATCGCCGCCGGGACGATCGGCGAGCGGGGAACCCCCGGGGCGCGCGCCATGGCGAAGCCCCGTCCACGCGCGCCAAGCCAGGCGGTCACGCCGTCGGCGGCGGCGAGGCCATAGACCGATCCTCCGGCAAGGACCACCGCGTCCACCGCCGCGACCAGGGTGTCGGCGGCAAGGGCGTCGGTCTCCCGGGTCCCCGGTCCGCCGCCTCGCGCATCCACGGCGCAGACCGCCGGTGCGTCCGGAAGGATCACCGTAACGCCGCTGCGCGCGACGGCGTCCATCGCCTGGCCGACGGCGAGACCGGGAACATCGGTGATCAGGTTGAGGGGGCCGGGGCGGCTGGCGTCCATGACCGGAGGCCTCGCACGGCGCGCGCGGGCCTGTCCATCGCCGATCTCATCTGTGGAATCGCGGCGAAGCTGGCTACGATGGGGCGCCCGATCTGAAATCAGGACGTCAACCGATGCGCCTCGCCATCGCCCTTTGCCTCGGTCTTCTCTGCGCCCTTCCCGCCCGGGCGAAAGTGTACGCGGGCGCCATGATCGCGGCGGCCAATCCGCTGGCCGTCGAATCGGGCTTGAAAGTATTGCGCGCCGGCGGCTCGGCGGTCGATGCGGCGGTGGCCATCCAGGCCACCCTGGGCTTGGTCGAACCGCAGAGCTCGGGCCTCGGCGGGGGGGCCTTCATGACCGTTTACGACGCGCGAACACGGCGGGTCACCGCCTACGACGGCCGTGAGACCGCCCCCGCCGGGGCCACGCCGGACATGTTCCAGAGGCCCGATGGCTCGACCATGACCAAGGGCGAGGCGATCCTCTCGGGGCGTTCGGCGGGGGTTCCGGGCGCCATGGCCATGCTCGCCCTAGCCCAAAAGGAACACGGCCGTCTGCCGTGGCGGGACCTCTTTGGCGACGCCGAGCGGCTGGCGAGCGACGGCTTCGCCGTCAGTCCGCGCCTCGCCGGAATGATCGCCGGCGCCGCCCCCCAGGCGCGAGCGCCGGACACGGTCGCCTATTTCACCAACCCCGACGGATCGCGGATGAAGGCCGGCGACCGGCTGGTCAACCGCGCCTACGCCGCCACCCTGCGCCGGCTCGCCAAAGAGGGACCGACGGCGATCCTTTCGGGTCCGGTGGCGGCGGACATCGTCGCCCGCCTCGCCAAAGGCCCGTTGCCCGGAACCATGACCCTCGCCGATCTGGCGGCGTGGCGACCACGCGAGGGCGAGGCGTTGTGCCGGCCCTATCGCGCCTGGACGATCTGCGCCCCCGACGCGCCCTCCGGCGGGCCGGCGACGCTTGAGGGCATGGGGCTCCTCGCCCGCACCGATATTGCCGCCCACGGTCCCGCCGACCCGGTCGGCTGGCTGCTGCTCGCCCAGGCCGAGCGGCTGATGTACGTCGACGACGCGCGCTATATCGCCGATCCGGCGTTCGTGACCGTCCCCGTCGCCGGGCTCCTCGACCCCGCCTATCTCGACGAGCGGGCCCGTTCGATCGGCGACGAGCGGCCAGGGCCGGCGCCCGCCCCGGGCCATCCCGTCGGCGCCCCGAAGGTGGGCGCCGACGCCACCCGCGAGCCTGGCGGGACCTCCTCGTTCGTGGTCGTCGACCGGTGGGGCGAGGTGGTCTCCATCACCACCACGGTGGAAAGCGTGTTCGGCGACGGGCGGATGGTGGACGGCTTCTTCCTCAACAACCAGCTCACCGACTTTTCGTTTTCGCCGCGAGACGCCGACGGAACGCCGGCGGCCAATGCCGTGGGGCCAGGCAAGCGCCCACGTTCGTCGATGTCGCCCGTGATCGTGCTCGACGGCAAACGCCGCTTCGTCGCCGCCGTCGGCTCGCCCGGCGGACCAGCGATCCCTTCCTATGTGATGAAGGTTCTCGTCGGGGTGCTCGACTGGAAACTCTCCATGCCCACGGCGATCGCCCTGCCAAACCTCATCGCTTTCGGAGATTTCTATCTTTCGGAACCGGAAAGGTTTTTGCCGGGCGTGGTCGCGGGGCTGGCGGCGCGAGGCGTGACCCTGCGATCGAGCTTCGCCGCCGAGGGTTCGGGCCTTCACGGGATCGTCGTCACGTCGCGGGGTCTCGAAGGCGGCGCCGACCCCCGTCGCGAGGGCGTGGTCCGACGTTGTTGCTAGAGCCTGATGCGTTTGCACGGCACAGATGCAAGCGCTGAATCAGGCTCTACACTCTTGAATCCAGAGTAAATTATCCCCGTTCAGATGATTCCATCTGAACGGGGTTTGCTCTAGCCTGAAACCAGCGTGGGTCGTGGCCATGATGACCACCGCTCTCCCCTCGTTCTTCATTCGCGCGATGTACTCCGCGTCATCAGCGCGAACCGCCCGCACATGGCCGCGGCCGCCGCCGCGAGGCCGACGGCGAGGCCGATCCAGATGCCGAGGCCCCGCATGTGCAGACCGAGCCCCAGGATGAGGCACGTCGGCGCCCCGACCAGCCAATAGCAGCCGGCGGCCAGAATCATCGGCAGTCGCGCGTCCTTCAAGCCGCGCAGCGACTGGGCCGCCACGACCTGCAGGGCGTCGAAAACCTGAAACGCCCCGGCGACCTTCAGGAACACCGCCGCCAGCACGATGACCGCCATATCGTCGGCGGCC
>JBDTKQ010000006.1:0-11519 GCA_039935235.1 Caulobacteraceae bacterium | reverse complement strand
CCGGTCGACACGCCCGGCGTCGCATAGAGCGGGGTAAACCCGCATCCCCCGAGGGAAATGGCGCCGATCGCGGCGAGAGCGGCCGGGACGCCCGCGCTCCACGAGCGTGCTCGTTCCTGGCGCGCGGGCGTCCCGCGGCCTCTTTCACGCCCGCTCATCCGGCCACCAGATTGACGATGCGATCCTGGACCACGATCACCTTGCGGACGGCCATCCCGTCCAGCCGCCGGGCGATTTCCGGATCGGCGAGAACGAGGGTCTCGACCTCGGCGGCGGAGGCCCCGGCGGGAGCGCGGATTTCCCCGCGGCGTTTGCCGTTGATCTGCACCGGAAGGGTTCTCTCCTCGTCCTCGGCCAGAGCCGGATCGTAGTCAGGCCACGGCGCCAGAGCGACCATGCCCGTTTCGCCCATCTTCGACCAGCACTCTTCGGCCAGATGCGGGGCGAACGGGGCGACCAGCCGGGCGAGGGCCAGGAGGGCCTCGCGTCGCACCGGCCCTCGCGATCCGCTTCCGCGCAAGGCGCCCACGAACTCGTAAAGGCGGGCGATGGCGCTGTTGAAGCGGAAGCCCTCGATCGCCTCGGTGACCGCCTTGATCGTGTGGTGGGTCAGGCGGCGCAACTCCGGCGCGGCGTCGCCGGACCCCCCCGGCGCATCGAACTCCGCCCATATACGGCCCACCAGCCGCGCGGCGCCCTCGACGCCGGCGCTGGTCCACTGCACATCCCGCTCCGCCGGGGAATCGGACAGAACGAAGAGACGGGCCGCGTCGATCCCGTGCGTATCGGCGATCACCGCCGGCGGGACGACGTTGTGCTTCGATTTGGACATCTTCTCGGCATCGCCGATGACCAGCGGCTCGCCGGTCGCCCGGTCCACCGCGCGGCGGGTCGCCCCCTCGTGGAGAAAATCGATCGTCGCCGGTTCCACCCACTCGCCGTTTTGCCGCCGGTAGGTCTCGTGGGTGACCATGCCCTGGGTGAAGAGGCCGGCGAAGGGTTCGGACACCGAGACCATTCCCTCGTCCCTCAGGGCGCGGGTGACGAACCGCGCATAGAGCAGGTGGAGGATCGCGTGCTCGATCCCGCCGACATACTGGTCGACCGGCAACCAATAGTCCGCCGCCGCCTTGTCGATCGGCGGGGCGGCGCGCGGGTTCGCGAACCTGGCGAAATACCACGAGGAATCGACGAAGGTGTCGAAGGTGTCGGTCTCCCGCTCGCCCGGGCCGCCGCAGGCCGGGCAGGCGACGGCGCGCCAGGCGGCGTCGCGTGCCAGCGGATTGCCCGGGGCGGAAAAGTCGAGGACCGGCAGAACGACGGGGAGCTGGTCCTCCGGAACCGGAACCATGCCGCACGCCGGGCAATGGACGATGGGGATCGGACAGCCCCATCCGCGCTGGCGCGAAACCCCCCAGTCGCGCAGCCGCCAGACCGTCGCCCCCTCCCCGACGCCCTCCGATTCCGCCCGGGCGATCGCGGCCCGCTTGCCGGCCTCGATGTCCAGCCCGTCGAGGAACCCCGAGTTGAACAGCCTTCCCGGCCCGGCCCAGGCCTCCTGTTTCACGTGAAACGAGGCGGGGTCCTCGCCCGGCGGCAGGACCACGGGGATGACCGGCAGGTCGTATTTGCGGGCGAAGTCGAGATCGCGCTGGTCGTGGGCGGGGCAGCCGAAGATCGCTCCGGTCCCATACTCCATGAGCACAAAATTCGCGATCCAGACCGGGATTAACCGTTCTGGATCAAAGGGATGGCGCACCCGCGCGCCCGTGTCGAGGCCCAGTTTCTCGCCCGTCTCGATCGCCGCTTGCGAGGTGCCGCCCTCACGGCAATGGGCCACGAACGCCGCCACGCCGCCATCGCGCGCGGCCAGCTCCTCGGCGAACGGATGATCGGGCGCGAGCGCCAGGAAGCTCGCGCCGAAAAGGGTGTCGGGGCGGGTGGTGTAGACCTCGATGCCCGCCTCCCCCGCCTCTCCGACCAGGGGAAACGTGAGCCTCAGTCCCGCCGACTTGCCGATCCAGTTTTCCTGCATCAGCCTGACCTTGTCGGGCCATCGGTCGAGGGTTTCGAGACCGTCGAGCAGCTCCTGGGCATAGTCGCCTATCCGCAGGAACCACTGGCTGAGCTTGCGCCGCTCGACCGGCGCGCCCGAGCGCCAGCCCAGGCCGTCGATCACCTGTTCGTTGGCCAGCACGGTCATGTCGACCGGATCCCAGTTGACCTCCGCTTCCTTGCGGTAGGCGAGCCCCCGCCGCAGAAAGACGAGGAACAGGGCCTGCTGACGACCGTAGTATTCAGGGTCGCAGGTGGCGAACTCCCGCGACCAGTCGATGGAGAGGCCCAGGCGCTTCAGCTCCTCGCGCATCTTGTCGATGTTGCCGCGGGTCCACGCGGCCGGATCGATGCCCCGCTCGGCGGCGGCGTTCTCCGCCGGCAGGCCGAAGGCGTCCCAGCCCATGGGATGCAGGACGTTGAAGCCGCGCGCGCGCTTGAAGCGGGCGATGACGTCGCCCATGGCGTAGTTGCGGGCGTGGCCGACATGGATCGCCCCCGAGGGATAGGGGAACATCTCCAGCACATAGTATTTCGGCTTTGGCGAAATGGTTTCCGCGCGGAAAGCGCCGGCGGCGTCCCACGCGGCGCGCCATTTCGGTTCGATTTTCTTTGGATCGTAGCGGGTCACGGCCATGGGTCGATCAACTTCTCAACGGGCCGCCGCGGGCCGCCGCCTCTCGTCGCTTTCTAACTCTTCAGATTCGACAGCCGAAGCTGGCGGGCCTTGGTGAGGATGGCGTTTTCGATATCGGCGGCGGTCTGGGGCGAGGTGGGGGCGGTGACCCAGCCGCCGCCGGCGCTCACTTCCTTGAACACCGTGACGTTGAGGCCGTCGGCGCGCAGCCGCGAATCGAGGATATAGACGGTGGCCTTGAACCGTTCGTCCGGCTTTTCCGGATTCTGATACCAGTCGGTGATCACCACGCCGCCGAAGGGATCGGCCGAGTGCAGGGGCATGAAGGCAAGGGTGTCGAGGGTGGCGCGCCACAGCCAGCCATTGACCCCGATCGCGCCGGTCTGGGTGGCGCGGGGGTTGGCGGCGACGCGCCCGTGATTGCCGCCGCAGGCCGCCAGGGCCAGGGCCGCCGGAGCGGCGAGGCTCAGGAGGAAGAGCCTCGCGCCACGTGTCTTCCATCCGCGTGCCGACGGCGTGCTCATGACTTTAATCTTTCTCAATCGGCCAGATCGGCCTTCGCCCCGCCGTGGTCCGCGTCTACAACACTCGCCATGGACCGCCAAGCGCCCGCGTGGCATGCACGCCACAGGCCGACCCGGATTCGGCGGTCGGGCAAGGATTCGGCTCCCTTGCGGTTGACCTTGCCGGAGATCGTTCCCTAATCGGCTGCGGGGCTCCTTGGGAAGCGGCGGCATGCGCGCGCTTGGGGGTGTTCGGGACGAGGATTGCACCGGCGATGACGGCCGACCGGCCCATCAGACGCGCACCGGGGCTTCGGCCCGGAGCCCTTGCCGCCGCCCTGGCGACAGCGGGCCTGCTCGCCGCCGGCGCCGTTCACGCGCAGATGGCGCCGGCGTCCACGATCCTCGTCGCCAACGACTTTTCGGGTGGCGGCGCCGCCTACGGATCGGGAACGACCCCGCGCCGAACGCTGGAATGGGACGCCCGCCGGGGCCGGTGGGGGCTGCGCCTGGGGGTGGAGCAACACGTCGGCGACACCGAGCTGCAAGACCTCCAGCCCGGGGTCTATTATCGGATCACCCCGCGCCTGCACATCGGCGGCGGCGTCAGCCTGGTTCCCGGCCAGATGGAAAGCCAGCGTCTGCTCGAACCGCAGCTGCCCGCGCCCCGCGTGCGCCTGGAAACGACCTTCAAGTTCTGATTTGCGCCGGCGCGGGCCCGATCGCGCCCTCCACCGCCGCCAAGCCGCACGCTCCCGACCGGCGGAGGCGCGGCGCCGTCGCCGGGGCGATCCCGCCCAGGGCGTAGGCCGCGACGCCCGCCACTCGGACGAGGGCGGCGAAGCGCAGGGTCCCCAGCGGCCGTCCGGCGGAAGGGCTGGCGCTGGCGAACACCGGCGAAATCACCACCGCGTCCACCCCCGCGCGGCGGGCGCGCAGGATCGCCGGCAACGAATGGGCGGCGGCGGTCACCGTGAACCGGCGACGAAGGGCGCCGATGGCTCCAGCCCGCCCCGCCGCTCGCTCGGGCAGATGGACGCCGTCGGCCCGCAGCCGCACCGCGAGGGCGATATCGGCGCCGACGAAAAACGCGATACCGCGCCGCCTGGCGATCGCCCGAAGCCGCCGTCCCCTGGCGCCGGCGTCCGGGGCTCCGAAGTGACGGAACACCACTCCCGCGCCCGGCGGCAAAGCCTCCACCGCCGCAGCGGCGTCGACGACGCGGGTCGGATCGGTAAAGAAGAGGAGCGGCGGCAAGGCCTTTCGCCGCGCGCCTCCTGGCCCTAGCGTCCGGGCCACCCGCAAAAGCGCCGAGGCATTCCCGCCGCTCAATGACCGACCCTCCGACCGATCCCGCCGCCGCCCGCTCCCGCGTGCTCGCCGCCATCGCCCGCGCGGCCGCCGCCGCCGGGCGCGATCCCTCCCGTATCGCCCTGACGGCCGTCTCCAAGCAACAGACATGGGAGCGCGTCGCCCCCTTGCTCGCCGCCGGGCAGCGGATATTCGGGGAAAACCGGGTGCGGGAAGCGATCGCGCGCTGGGAGGGCCGCCGCGAGGGGCTCGAACTTCGGCTCATCGGGCCGTTGCAGACCAACAAGGTCGGCGAGGCCCTCGGGCTCTTCGACGTCGTCGAGACACTCGACCGTCGGCGCCTCGGCGAGGCCATCGCCCGCGAGGCGGCGCGTCGCGGCGGGGCTCCGCGGCTCTATGTCCAGGTCAACACCGGCGAGGAGCCGCAGAAGGCGGGCGTCGCCCCGGCGGCGGCGGACGCTCTCATCGCCGCGTGCCGAATGGAGTTCGGCCTGGACCTCGAGGGCCTGATGTGCGTCCCGCCCCTGGGGGAGCCGGCGGGGCCGCACTTCGCCCTTCTCGCCGCCATCGCGAGGCGCAACGGGCTGACCGGGCTTTCCATGGGGATGAGCGCCGATTTCGAGACCGCCGTGCGCTTCGGGGCCACCGCCGTGCGCGTCGGCTCGGCCCTTTTCGGCGCGCGGCGAAACCCTAGCCCTCGGGCGGTGGCCGACTGACGTTGGCCGGCCAGTGTTCGGCCTGGGACTTGCCGTCGCCGGCGTCGGTGTGACGAACGGTCTCGTCGGTGGCCCGGACCGTGGACTGTTCGCCGGCGACCTCATAGACCTCCACGTGGTTGGGATAGAAGGCGAGGCGGCCGCGGATCGTCTCCATCGCCGGATACGGGTCCTCGTAACTCCACGCCGCGTCCTCGACCAGCGCCCCGTCCATCAGCAGACTGTAATAGTTGGCCTCGCCCTTGTAGGGACAGTGGGTGACGCGGGCGGTGCGCGACATGAAGTCCATGGCCACGTCGGAGCGGGGAAAATAGCAGACCTCGTGGTAGGAGGCTTCCTTGAGCGCGATCACGTCGCTGCTGTCGGCGATCACATGGCCCATGTAGCGCGCCTGGACGCGGCGGGGGGCCGCGGTTATGGAGATCGTGTGGTCGGGTCCTGGAACCTTCATCGTCGCCATGCGCGCGCTCCTTCATGCCTTCGCCGACATGGTTGGCGCGGCGGAGCGGCAGGTCAAGGACCGGCGGCTTGTGAAACGGCGGGCGGCGTGATTGTTTCGCCTCTCTCGAGCGGTCGGGGCGCGTCTTTGGTATGAACAGCATCGTCGTCATCGCCGCGGTGCTCGTCACCCTGGCCACCGGGCTGCCGGTCCTCTTCCAGCTCCTCCGCGACCACCCGCGCGGCCTGCTTATCCTGTTCTTCACCGAGATGTGGGAGCGGTTTTCCTACTACGGCATGCGTGGGCTGCTGGTCTTCTACCTCACCCAGCAATTCCTGTTCAGCGACACCTTTGCCAACGGCGCGTTCGGCTCCTACGCCACCCTCGTCTATCTGTTGCCCCTCGTCGGCGGGGTGCTGGCGGACCGCTATCTCGGCGCGCGCAAGGCGGTGGCGTTCGGCGCCCTGCTCCTGGTCGCCGGGCACCTGACCATGGCCGTGGAGGGTCCGCCCGCCCACCAGGTGCTGACCTGGCAGGGCCACCGCTACGAGTTCAAGGTCACCGGCCGGGGCGCCGAGCGTGTCGTGAAACTGGAAGTGGGCGGGCGAGGCTACGCCTTCGCCAACACTCCGGCGGGGGACCTGGCGATCGAGGGTCTCGACGCCGTCGGCCCATTGCCGGCGACCTTGGCGAAGGGCTCCTACACCCTGACCGAGGAGGGCCGCAATCCGACGTTCGTGGGCATCCTCTATCTCGCTCTCGCCCTGATCATCATGGGGGTCGGGTTTTTGAAGGCCAATATCTCCTCCATCGTCGGCAAGCTCTATCCGCAAGGCGATCCCCGCCGCGATCCGGGCTTCACCCTCTACTACTACGGGGTCAATCTGGGCGCCTTCTGGGCCGCGGTCCTGTGCGGCTACCTCGGCCAGACCTACGGCTGGAAATACGGCTTCGGCCTGGCCGGGGTGGGCATGCTGGCGGGCTATGTCACCTTCATGCTCGGGCGGCGCCTGCTCATGGGACAGGGCGAACCGCCCGACCCGGCGCGGCTGGCGCGGCCGGTGGCCGGACCGATCAACCTGGAATGGCTGATCTATGCCGGCGGAATCGTCGGGGTGGGACTGATCTGGCTCGTGGTCCAGCAAAACCGGATCGTCGGCTGGGCGCTGGCGCTCGGCTGGGTGGCGGCGCTGGGCTATGTCGGCCACTTCATGGCGACCAAATGCGGCAAGGTGGAACGCCAGCGCCTGTTCCTCGCCTTCGTGCTGATCGCCGGCTCGATCGTCTTCTTCACCCTGTTCGAACAGGCGGCGACCTCTCTCAATCTGTTCGCCGACCGCAACACCGATCTGGCCCTGGTCGACAGGCCGGTGACCTTCAGCCTTTTAGGTCGGCCGGTGTTCATGGGCACCCGCGCGATGTGGGCGTCGGCGGGCGCGCCGCCGGGGGCCTCGTGGATCGACATGGGGTTCAACGCCGCCCAGGTTCAATCCTTCAACGCCGGCTTCATCCTGATCCTCGCTCCCCTCTTCGCCGCCCTCTGGACATGGCTCGCCCGCATCGGCAAGGACCCGGACCCGGTAACCAAGTTCGGCCTCGGGTTGGCGCAGGTGGGTCTGGGATTTCTGGTGATCGTCTGGGCCCAGGGCTTCGCCGACGCCCATTTCCGGGTGCCCCTGGCGGTTCTGGGCCTCGTCTATCTGCTCCACACAACCGGCGAGCTTTGTTTGAGCCCGGTAGGCCTCTCGGAGATGACCAAGCTCGCGCCGGCGGTGCTCATCTCGACGCTGATGTCGGTGTGGTTTCTGGCCAGCTCCGCGGCGCAGTTCATCGCCGCCAAGATCGCCCAGGTGGCCGCCACCGCAACCGCCGGCGGCCAGGTGCTCGATCCCGCAGCCGCCCTCCATACCTCGGTGGGGGTCTTCCAGTGGATCGGCTGGATCGGCGTCGGCTTCGGCGTGCTTTTTCTGGCCATCGCCCCGTTCATCAAGCATTGGGCCCACGGGGTGAACGATCCGGCCAACCATCCCGTCCCCGGGATCGTCCCGCCGACGGTGGACGCCGTGGTCTGATGGTCGAATCGAGTTGGCCATCGCCCGGCGCCGGTTTTCTCCCGACCGTCATCCCGGCTCTCCGCTTCACTCGTTCCTGGGTTTCGCGCCGCTCCGGTTGGGGCGGGATCGACCTATTCAGGCGGCGGCGGGGCGACGGTGACGATGAAGCCGGCGAGGACGTCGAGAAGCACTGTCAGGCCGATCAGGAAAAAGGTCGAGGTGGCGAAGGCCGGCGCGATCAGAAGCTCGACGAGGCAGGCGACGAACAGGGCCATGGCGAGGGCGTGATTGACCAGAGCCGTTCCGCGCCCGCCGCCGGACTTCACCAGCTCGGCGAAGAGGGCGATCAGGGCGAAGGCGAAGAGGAGGTCGGACGGACTCACCGGCCACCGCCCGCCGGCGGCGGTGTCGAGCGAGAAAAGCGGGGCGGCCAGAGACCCGGCGGCCACGGCCGAGCGTATCCCTCCGCCCGGCATGGCAAGGGCGAGGAGGTTGTAAAGCGCCACCGGCATGATCGTCAGCGGGACGGCGGCAAGGGCGGCTCTCATGTCTCGACAATCTCCCCCGGATCGCGCCGCCGACGGCGCAGCCACAGCACGCCCGCGAGGTCCGACACGGACGCCGCCAGCCGGCCGAGATTGGTGTATTTCGAGCGGCCGCTCGCGCGGGCCCTGTGGCCCACGGGGCGAAAGGCGACCTCATAGCCCTCGGCCCGCATCAAGGCCGGCAGATAACGGTGCATGTGATCGAAATAGGGGAGCCTCAGAAAGCTCTCGCGGCGGAATGCCTTGAGGCCGCAACCGGTGTCCGCCGCCCCGTCGTTCAGCATCCGGCGGCGCACGGCGTTGGCCAGCTTCGAGGCGGCGCGTTTGGCTGCGGAGTCGCGCCGTCTTCCCCGCTCCCCGGCGATCATCGCCACGGCGAGCGGCGCGGCGGCGAGGGCCGAAGCGAGGGCGGGCGCGTCGGCCGGATCGTTCTGCCCGTCGCCGTCGAGGGTGATCACGATCGGCGCCCGCGCCGCCAGGACCCCGGTGCGGATCGCCCGGCTCTGCCCGGCGTTGCGCGCGTGAGCAATGACGCGGAGCTCGGGGATTTCTCCCGTTATCGCCGCCAGCCGCCGGCGGGTGGCATCGCCGCTGCCGTCGTCGACGAAGACGATCTCGAACGCCTCACCGGCGAACGCGGCGGCGATCTCCCGCGCCAGCGTCGGGGCCGCGCCTTCCTCGTCCATCACCGGCACGACGATCGAATAGGCGGGAGAATCGGCCGTGCCCATGGCTCCGCTATAGCGGAAAAACCCCGCGATCTCGCCCTTCCTCCCTTCCGATAGGGGGGATGGAGGAAGGCGGACGATTTACGAAGCCGCCAGGGTCTCGGCGGCGCGCAGGTCGACGGAGACGAGCTGCGAGATCCCCCTTTCGGGCATGGTGACGCCGAACAGGCGATCCATTCGCGACATGGTCAGGGGATTGTGGGTGATGGCCACGAAGCGGGTCGGCGCCCGGCGGCGCATTTCCGTCAGCAGGGCGCAGAATCGCTCGATATTGGCGTCGTCGAGGGGGGCGTCGACTTCGTCCAGCACGCAGATCGGCGCCGGATTGGCGAGGAACACCGCGAAGATCAGGGCGATGGCGGTGAGCGCCTGTTCTCCGCCGCTCATCAGGCTCATCACCGCCATCCGCTTGCCCGGAGGGCAGGCGAGGATTTCGAGGCCGGCCTCCAGCGGATCGTCGGATTCGACCAGGCGAAGCTGGGCCTCGCCGCCTTGGAAAAGGGTGGTGAAGAGGGCGCGGAAATGACCGTCGACCACGGCGAAGGCGCCCAGCAATCGTTCCCGACCCTCGGCATTGAGTTCGCCGATGGCGGCGCGCAGGCGGGAAAGGCCGGCGGAAAGGTCGCCGCGTTCGGCGGCCATCGTTCGAAGGCGCTCCGCCAGCTCGGCGGCTTCCTCCTCGGCCCGCAGGTTGACCGGCCCGATGGCGTCACGCTCGTGCTCCAGCGCCGCGAGATGGCTCTCGGCGCCGCTCGCCTGAGGCGGCGCGGCCACCGCGGTTTCGGCGAGCTGGACCCCAAGGTCCCCGGGCGTAAGGCCGGTTGCCTCGGTGAGCGCCTGGGCGTGCTCGGCCACCCGCTCGCGCGCGCCTTCGAGGCGGGCGGCGAGGGCGGCGCGCGTCTCGCGGGCCTCCGCCGCGGCGCTGTCGGCGGTTCGGGCGGCGCGATCGGCGTCCGCCCGGGCGGTTTCGGCGGCGGCGAGCGCGTCCATCGCCGCACTCACCCCCGCCTCGGCGGCGGCGAGCCGGTCGAGGAGAGTCATTCGCAGCCCATCGATCCGCCCTGGCGCCTCGGCTGCAGCCGCGGCCGCCGCCCGATTGGCTTTCTCTTCGGTCGCCAGAGCGGCTCCGCGGGAGGCCGCGGCTTCCGCCCGACGCGACCAGCCGGCCGCCTCCTCGCGCGCCGCCGCCAGTCGCCGGATTCGATCCTCCGCCGATCGGCGCTCGGCGTCGAGCGCCAGGCGCGCCGCTGCGGCCGTTTCTCGCGCGGCGGCGGCGGTGGCGCGGGCTCGGGCGAGTCGCCCGGGGAGCGTCTCGTCGGCGACCAGGGTCGCTACCTGGGTCCGCGCGCCAGCCGCCGCCTCGGCCGCCTCCACCTCCTCGGCGGCGAAGCGGGCCACGGTTTCATCAAGCGACTGGCGCCGGGCGTCGATCCGCGCGCCCGCGCGCTCGGCCACGGCGGCCGCTTCCCTCGCCTTCACGAGCGCCGCCTCCGACGCGCGGACCCGACCGCGGGCGGAGACGATCTCCGCGTCCAACCGCCTCAGATGGGCGGCCGCGGCCGCGTGCAGCGCGTCCAGACGCCCAGCCTCCCGAATGCCGGCGGCCCTCTCGACCTCGAGACGCGCCAGCCGCGCCTTGTGTTCGAGCGCGGCGCGCGCCGGGCGCGGGGCTTCGGCGCCGACGATGAGCCCGTCCCATCGCCAAAGGTCGCCCTGCCGCGAAACCAGCCGTGCGCCCGGCGGCAGCGCCACCTGGAAACGCGGACCATCCTGGCGGGCCACGACGGCGGTGAAGGCGAGGCGGGCGGCGATCTGCGGCGGGGCGCGGACCAGCGGCGCCAAGGGTTCCGCGCCGGCAGGCCACGACGGCGGCGTGCGGGGCTCGCCGTCCGGTGTGCGCCAGTAGGCGGGCGCGCGGGGGTCGAGGGCGGCGCCCGCGTCGTCCCCGAGCGCGGCGGCGAGGGCCGCCTCGAGACCCTCGGCGGGGAAGAGCGACTGGAGCACCGGCGCCCATGGTCCGGCCTCGGGCGCGGCGAGGAGGCTGGCCAGGCCGCGCGCCTCGGCGTGGAGCGCGCCCACCTGGTCCGCGGCGGCCCGGGCGGCGGCGCGGGCGTTGTCTTCGCCTCGCGCGGCCTCGGTGCGGGAGGCCTCGGCGATATCCAGAGCGGCCCGGGCGGCGTCGAGGAGTCCGGCGACGGCGACAGGATCGGCGTTCGGCTCCGCCATCGGCGGGGCGGCCAGTGCCGCCCGATAGTTTCTGGCCTGGGACAGGGCGCGGGAGGCCCGGGCCAGGCGGGCTTCGACCTCGGCGACGCGGGCCTTTGCGCCACGCGCCACCGCCTCGGCGGCCGCCGAACGGGCGGCCAGCGCCTCGACGCCCGCCTCGGCCAGCGCCCGCGCGGTCTCAGCCGCCTCGGCCGTCGTCGCCAGCGCGGGAAGGCGGTCGGGCGCGGTCGCGATCTCCCGTTCGAGGGTGGCCATGAGCGGAGTGACGCGGGCGAGGGCCGCGCGGGCCTCCTCGCCCGCGGTCG
>JBDTKQ010000005.1:0-4615 GCA_039935235.1 Caulobacteraceae bacterium | reverse complement strand
CTCTGAAAAGTTCGAGGCCGCCGGCGCCCCGGACTTCGGCGCGGTGATCGGCGCCCTCCACGCCGGCAAGGTCCCGCCGGTGGCCTATACTCTGGCCCAAATGGCTGACGACGCCGCCGGCCTCCTGAACGCTCTGGGCATCGCCCGCGCCCATATCGTCGGGGTTTCCATGGGCGGGATGATCGCCCAGCTCGTCGCCGCCGACCACCCGGACAAGACCCTCTCGCTCACCTCGATCATGTCGACCACCGCCAATCCCGATCTTCCGCGCGCGAGCGCCGAAGCCATGGCCGTGCTCAACGAGCGCGGTCCCGACCCCGAAGACGATCTCGATGGCTATCTCGCCCACGCGGTTCGCGGTTCGCGGACGATCGGCTCGCCCGCCTGGCCGGCGGAGGAAGCCGACCTGCGCGAACGGACCCTGGCCGACTATCGTCGCAGTTTTTATCCCGTCGGGTTCGCCCGGCAGTACGCCGCGATCATGGCCTCTCCCGATCGCCGCCCGCGCCTGAAGACCATCGCGGCGCCCACCGTGGTGGTCCACGGCGAGGCCGACCCACTGGTGCCGGTCGAGGGCGGCCGCGACACGGCGCGGAACATTCCCGGCGCCGAGCTGGTTGTCGTCCCGGGCATGGGCCACGACCTCCCGCCACCCCTCTACGATACGATCGTAGAGGCCATCGAGCGCGCCGCCAACCGCGCCAAGGCGGAGGTGTGACCATGGCCCGCAAAACAGCGCTGATCGTCGGCGCGTCGCGAGGCATCGGCCTTGGCCTCGCCCGGGAATTCGCGGATCGGGGATGGGACGTCACCGCCACGGTGCGCGGCCCGGACAGCGCCGGTGAATTGAAGAAACTCGGCAACGGCACGGTGCGGATCGAAACGGTGGACACCGCCGGAGCCTCCTCCGGAGAGGCCTTGCGCGAGCGGCTGGACGGCGAGGTGTTCGATCTTGTCCTGGTCAACGCCGGTGTCGGCGGCCCGCGAAGCAATCCTCGGACGGTCACCGATCCGGAGTTCAACCAGCTGATGGTCACCAACGCTCTTGGGCCGGTTCGCCTCGCGGAACTCCTGGCCAAACAGGTCAAGCCCAAGACCGGCGTGGTCGCTCTCATGACCTCGCAATTGGGCAGCGTGGCCAACAATGTCGCCGGCGGGATGGAGCTCTACCGCGCGAGCAAGGCGGCGCTCAATTCCCTGACCCGCAGCTTCGCCGCCCGTCACAAGGAGGCCGGCCTCGCCGTCCTCTCGCTCCATCCAGGATGGGTGCGGACGGACATGGGGGGAGCCGGGGCCGACATCGATGTCGAAACCAGCGCCAAGGGCCTGGCCGACGTGGTCGAGCGCGCGGCCGCCGACCGCCGCTCGGGCTTCTTCGACTACAAGGGCGACGAACTGCCCTGGTGAGGAACCGCGAGCCGGCGGCCTTCCTTCCGCACGAACGTGACCGGGCGGCGGCCTGAAAGGACAAACGCGGGCGGCCGGGCTAGATTGCCGCTCGACGTCGGAGACGCGAATGCCGCAAGCCGCCCTCAAATCCGCGCCCGACACCGTGGCCTGTCTCGAGGCGTTGGAGGCGCGTCTTCGCTGGCTGTCGTCGTGGACCATCCACAACGCCAATCATCTTCGCGACAATCGCGACGGGCTGAAGGTCGGCGGCCATCAGGCGTCGTGCGCCTCGATCACCGCGGTGATGGCGGCGCTCTATTTCCACGCCCTGCGCCCGAACGACAAGGTGGCGGTCAAGCCCCACGCCGGGCCTGTCCTGCACGCCATTCACTACCTGCTGGGCGAACAAAGTCTCGACAAGCTCCGGCGATTTCGCGGCCTCGGCGGGGCGCAGAGCTGTCCGTCGCGGACCAAGGATACGATTCCGGTGGACTTCTCCACCGGCTCGGTCGGCCTGGGCGTGGCGATGACCCTCTTCGC
Organism: Caulobacteraceae bacterium; assembly: GCA_039935235.1. Classification (GTDB taxonomy): domain Bacteria; phylum Pseudomonadota; class Alphaproteobacteria; order Caulobacterales; family Caulobacteraceae; genus Acaudatibacter. Next base: position 2,686 of record JBDTKQ010000005.1, on the reverse strand, counting down.
CAGCCTCGTGCAAGACTACCTCATCGCCCACGGCCGCATGGCGGCGGCGGACGCAGGGCGGATGATCGCGCTGATGGGCGACGCCGAGTTGGACGAGGGCAATATCTACGAGGCTCTGATCGAGGGCTACAAACACGACGTGCGAAATTGCTGGTGGATCGTCGACTACAACCGTCAGTCGCTCGACGCCACGACCGCCGACCGCATGTTCGGCCGGTTCGACGATATTTTCCGCACCTGCGGCTGGCGGGTGATCACCCTCAAGCACGGAAAGCTGCAGAAGGCGGCCTTCGCCAAGCCCGGAGGGGCGGCCGTGGCCGGGTGGATCGACGGGGCGTCGAACGCCGACTACGCGGCGCTCACCTATCAGGGCGGGGCGGCCTGGCGCACGCGGCTGACCGCCGATATCGGGACCATGCCGGGCGTCACCGGGTTCCTCGCCGGCCACGACGACGACGCCCTCGCCGCCCTGATGACCAATCTCGGCGGCCATTGCCTGCAAACCCTGATCGAAGCGTTCGCCGCAGCCGACGATGAGACGCCCACCCTGTTCATCGCCTATACGATCAAGGGCTTCGGCCTGCCGTTCGCCGGCCACAAGGACAACCATTCGGGCCTGATGAATCCCGGCCAGATGGACGCTTTTCGCGAGTCTCTCGGCATCGCCGCGGGAGAGGAATGGGCGCCGTATGGCGGATTGGGCGACAACCTCTCCGCACGACTCGCCGCCTTCGTCGAGGCCTCGCCGTGGGTCGCCGGCCGGCGCGCGGCCGCGACGGGCAAGGGACGCGACAAGGTCGCGATCCCGGCGCGCTTCGAGGTCGTCACCGCCGGGGAGCATTCCACCCAGGCGACCTTCGGCCGGATTCTTCTGGATCTCGCCAAGTCGGGTGAGCCGCTGGCCGACCGCATCGTGACCACCTCGCCGGACGTCACCGTCTCGACCAACCTCGGTGGCTGGGTCAATCAACGGGGCCTCTTCCGTCGCCGCGAGCTGACCGACGTGTTCCGCGCCGCGAAGATACCCTCGGCGCAACGCTGGGCCGGAGGCGCCGCGGGCCAGCACATTGAACTGGGCATCGCCGAGCACAATCTCTTCCTCCTCCTCGCCGCCCTCGGCCTGGCGGCGGACACCTTCGGCGCGCGTCTCATGCCGGTGGGGACGGTCTATGACCCATTCATCGCCCGCGGCCTCGATGCCCTGAACTATGCCTGTTACCAGGATGCCCGCTTTTTGCTGGTGGCGACTCCGTCCGGCGTCACCCTCGGGCCGGAGGGCGGCGCCCACCAGTCGATCAATTCGCCGCTGATCGGCATCGGCCAGCCGGGCCTCACCTATTTCGAACCCGCCTTCGTCGACGAGCTGGCCATCGTCATGCGCTGGGCCTTCGAACACATGCAGGCGGTGGACGGCGGCTCGGTCTACCTTCGCCTGACCACGCGCTCGATTCCCCAGGTCGTCCGGGCCGACGACGGGTGGGAGGCCGACGCCCTCGCCGGCGGCTATTGGCTGAAAGCGCCGCAGAGGGGGGCCGAGGCGGCGATCGTCTACGCCGGCGCGGTCGCCCCCGAGGCGCTCGCCGCGTGGGAGAGCCTCGCCGAGGATATTCCCGGCCTCGGCCTTCTGGCGGTCACCTCGCCGGATCTGCTGCATCGCGGCTGGAGCGCAGGGCGCGCGCGACGGTGGGCCGGCGGCGGCGAGGCGGAGAGCCACGCCGAACGTCTTCTGGGCGCTCTGGCCCCGGGCGCCGGGCTGGTGACGATCATCGACGGTTCGCCCTCGGCCCTGTCGTGGCTGGGCGGGGTGCGCGGCATGCGCGTCAGCCCTCTCGGCGTCGACCGCTTCGGCCAGACCGGCGATTTGCCGGATCTCTACCAGACCTATCGGCTTGACGTCGACGCCATCGTCGAGGCCGCCGCCGATCTGCTTCTGGAACCGGGAGTGACTCGATGACCAAATGCGCGCCGCCGATGACCGGGTTCGGCAACAGCTTCGCCACCGAGGCATGGCCCGGCGTGCTGCCGGTCGGGCGCAACAGCCCGCAACGCCCGGCGTTCGGCCTCTATGCCGAGCAGCTTTCAGGAACCGCCTTTACCGCCGCGCGATCGGAGAACCGGCGCAGCTGGCTCTATCGCCTGAGGCCGAGCGCGGGCCACCCGCCGTATGCGCCCTACGCGGCGGAAACACGCCTCCGCACCGCCCCCCTGACCGAGAGCGCGGCGACGCCCAACCGCTTGCGCTGGGACCCTTTGCCGATTCCCGCGGAGGGGACCGATTTCGTCGATGGGCTGGTCACCTATGTCGCGGCCGGCGATGTCACCGCGGGGGTTGGCCTCGGGGCGCACCTCTACACGGCGGTCAAGTCGATGCAGGGTCGCGTGCTGGTCGACGCCGACGGCGAACTCCTGATCGTTCCGCAGCAAGGCGCGCTCAGGCTGGTCACCGAGTTCGGCATCCTCGAGGCGCCTCCCGGCCACATCGCGGTGATCCCTCGGGGGGTGCGCTTCCGGGTGGAGCTGATCGACGGGCCGGCCCGCGGCTATGTGTGCGAGAATCTGGGCGCCCACTTTCGCCTGCCGGAGCTTGGCCCGATCGGCTCCAACGGCCTGGCCAATCCACGCGATTTCGAAACGCCGGTCGCCTGGTGCGAGGACAGCGACGACCCCACCGAGGTGGTCCTGAAGT
>JBDTKQ010000004.1:0-12159 GCA_039935235.1 Caulobacteraceae bacterium | reverse complement strand
GCACCGCGATCGGACGAATGGACCCGGACGAGGAAGTGGCTCTTGCCGATGTGGCGGGAGCGGCCGAACTTCACGTGGAGTGTTCGACGGCGGACAGGATCTCCGCGGTGCTCGGCGCTAGGCTCCGCGACCGCCAAGGGATGCGCTACTACCGGCTCGACGGTCGTCCCCGGATGGAGCCGGACCGTCGGTGCCGAACGCTTGGGCCTGCCGATCTCGATTCCGTGTCCAAGATGTTTCGCGCACACTATCCCGAGTCCGTGTTTTCGAGGTGGATGCTCGAGCAACCCTTCATTGGCCTTTTTGAGGATGACGCATTGCTGGCCTGCGGCGGGGTGATCGCCGCCGCGGGGGGAATCGCCAATCTGGGGAATTTCCTTGTCGTCCCCGCGGCGAGGAATCGCGGACTTGCCCGGGCGGTCGCGGCGACGCTGACCCACCAGCTGGCGGACCACGGGACAGAGCTTTCAACGCTGGGGACGACGGACAAAAACCCGGCCGCCTGCCGCGCCTACGAGGCTATCGGCTTTCGCTGTTACGATCGCCGCGTCCAGCTCGATCTCGTCGCCCATGGGGCCGGGCGGCCGCTTGCGGCGTCCTGACCGTGTGACACCCTGGACGCCGTGGCGCCCGGAGAGCCGCGCCGGTCGGATCAGCCGCCGGCGCCGGGCTCGATGGCGATCAGTTCCAGGCGGAACACCATCACCGCGCCGGGCGGGATCGGGCCGGCGCCCTTGTCGCCATAGCCCAGGCCGGCGGGGACATAGAGCCGCCATTCGTCGCCGGGGCGCATGAGTTGCAGGGCCTCGGTCCACGCCGGGATCAGCCGGCCGACGGCCATCACGTCGGGAGCGCCGCGCTGGAACGAGGAATCGAACACCGTCCCGTCGAGGAGCTTGCCCTCGTAGTTGACCTTCACCTCGTCGCTCTCGCGGGGATGGGGGCCGGTTTGCGGGCCGGAGCGGAGAACCCGGTATTGCAGTCCCGTAGCGGTGACGTGAGTTCCCGGCTCGGCCGAGTTCTTCGCCAGAAAGGCGGCCGCGGCGGCGGCGGCGGCCGGCGGGGCCGCCCGGGCGCAGGCGCCCAGCGAGAGAACGGCGAGGACGGCCAGGGCGCCGATGCGGAGGCCGGCCATCACACGGCCCGGGGCGGATAGCCCCGCTCGCGCAGGGCGTCCATGATTTCCTGGGTGTGCTGGGCGTCGCGGGTCTCGATCATGATGTCGAACTCCGCGCCCTTGGCCGGAACGTCGAGCGCCAGCCGGTTGTGGGCGACTTCGAGAATATTGCCACCCCGCTCGCCGATGGTCGCCGAGACGGTGGCGAGGAGCCCGGGCCGGTCGTCGCCGACGATCCGAAGGGAGACCAGCCGTTGCGCCCGGACCAGTTCGCGGGTGAGCACCGAGGCGAGCAGGCGCGGATCGATATTGCCGCCGGTGATGATCAGGCCGCATTTGCGCCCGCGGAACCTCTCGGGGTAGGCGAGCAGCGCCGCCAGCGCCGCGGCCCCGGCGCCTTCGGTGACCGTCTTTTCGACATTGCAATAGAGCGCGACCGCCCGTTCGAAGAACGGTTCCTCGAGCAGAAGCACGTCGCTGATCAGCGGACGGGCGACGCCGTAGGTCAGCTCCCCCACCGCCTTGACCGCGATCCCCTCGGCGATGGTCTGGCCGCCGCTGGGGGCATTGAGCCCGCGCATCCTGGCGGTGAAGGAGGGATACATGGCCGCCTCCACGCCGACGATCTCGATGTCCGGACTGAGGCTCTTGGCGGCGGTGGCCACCCCGGCGATCAGGCCGCCGCCGCCGATCGGCACCGGCAGGATCTCCAGATCGGGCGCCTCCTCGAGCATTTCGAGCGCCACGGTGCCCTGGCCGGCCATGACGTCGAAGTCGTCGAAGGCGGGCACGAAGACCAGGCCGCGCTCCTCCTGAAGGGCGAGCGCCCGCTCATACGCGGCGTCATAGCCCTCGCCGTGGATCACCACCGTGGCCCCGAAGTCGCGGGTCTGCTGCACCTTCACATGCGGGGTCCCCTTGGGCATGACGATGGTCACCGGCACACCCAGCCGCTCGCCGTGATAGGCCAGTCCCTGGGCGTGATTGCCCGCCGATGCGGCGATCACCCCCCGGCGCCGCTCGTCCCCGTTCAGGCGCGAGAGGCGGTTGAGGGCGCCGCGTTCCTTGTACGAGGCGGTGAACTGCAGATTTTCGAACTTGACCCACACCTCCGCCCCGGTGATTTGCGACAGCGTGCGCGAGAAGCGGCAAGGCGTGCGCTCCACATGACCGGCGATGCGGCCGGCGGCCGACCGGATGTCGTCGAGTGTGAGGGTCATCGACCAGCCGCTTAGCGGCAAATCCGCCGCAAGGCTACCGTCAGCCCCTGTCGGTAAGGCGGCTGGCGCCGCGGGCCGTCTCCGCAAGGCCGCTCCCACGGCGGCGAACCCGAAGAGCAAAAGCGTCCAGGCGGCCGGCTCGGGAACCGCGGGCGCGGCGGCCGGATGGCTTAATCCTTGGGCGGGGATGGGCCGGTGCGAACGGATCGACCAGCGTGCCGTCGCCCGGCGTGGAGATCAGGGTCAGGGTGTAGGCGGTCGCGGTATCGGCCCGGTTCAAGGCGACGGTCGTTCGCGGATCGTCGCCCGCGACCAGCCCGTAACGATCCATCAGGGTGATCTGAGCCTGATAGCCGCCGGCGTTCCGGTAGCGGATGACGTTGCCCGAGCCGGGGGTGAACGTCGTGCCGCCATACCAGTTGACGAAGATCGAGACGGCCGTCTCTCCGCTGGCCTTCGCGGTCAGACCGCCGGGCGTGGTGGCCGTGCTCCCCGGCGGATTGAGGGCGAAACCGGTTTTGTCGATCCCGGCGACATTGGTGTAGTCGGTCATCAGCCAGCCGTGGGTGCGCGTTCCGCCGCTGTGTTTTCCCAGGCCGCGCGTTCAGTCGCGCCTTCACTTGCCTGGTCAATACACTCGGCGACACAAATCTATACCGCGTCGTATGGTCGCACGATTCGACTTGGCAAAATTAAGACAGATTAACGGCCGCCAAGAAAAATTGACTATCGCGCAAGCTCATCCCGCCCTGTTCCGCGCGCGGGGGGCTCAGGTCGCCGCGCACGCCGTCGTCGCCCGGCGAAGATCCCGAAAGGAGATCAGCCGCTGGCTGGTCTCGTCCCACAGGGCGAGGCCGACGCACCGAAAGCTCTGCAACAGCGTGAGGCGTCCCGCCGCCCGGAGCGGCGGTTCGTCGCGCAACACCTTGCCCAGGCGATAGTAGGGGATTTTGCTGTTGAGATGATGGACGTGGTGGATGCCGATGTTGGCCGTGAACCAGCGCAGGATCGGCGGCAGGTCGTAGTGCGAGGAGCCGCGGAACGCCGCCTCGTGAAACTCCCATTCGTTGGCGCGCGCCCACCAGGTTTCCTCGAACTGGTGCTGGACGAAGAACAGCCACACTCCGGCCGAGGCGGCCAGGACCGTCACCGGCAGCCATATCAGGAGGAACGGCCACACCCCGAAGACCCACATCATCGCCGCCGCCAGGGCGAGAATGCCCAGATTGGTGGCCAGCACCGAAAGCCACGGGCGCCAGCCGTCGCGCATCATGCCGATGGGCGCGCGATGCTGGATCAGGAACATGTAGGCCGGGCCGAGGCCGAACATCACCACCGGGTGGCGATAGAGCCAGTAGCCGAACTTGCGCAGGCGCGAGAGCGCCATGTATTCGGCGACCGTGAGGGTCTCGATCGCGCCCAGGGTGCGCCGGTCGAGGGCGCCGGAGGTGGCGTGGTGGACCGCGTGGGAACGGCGCCAATAGTCGTAGGGCGTCAGGGTGAGGACGCCGATCGCCCGGCCCACCCAGTCGTTGAGCGCCTTCCAGCGAAAGAACGAGCCGTGACCGCAGTCGTGCTGGATCATGAACAGGCGCAGCAGGAAGGCGGCGGCGGGAACCACGAGCACGAGGCCCCACCACACGTGGTGTTTCAGCGCCAGCCACGCCAGCACGGTGAGCGCGATCAGGGGGGCGGCGGTCATCGCCACCTCCGCCAGGCCACGCGCGTGGCTCGGGCGGCTGTAGCGGGCCAAGCGGCGGGCCAGGTCGCGGGCGCCACCGGTGGTTTGGGAGAGTTCGGATTTCAAGCGAAGGGTTCCCGGCTCGGCCCCGACCGTCACCCCCCATGTAGCCTTTCGGCCACCGGGTTGCGAGGGGCGCGCGGCGCTTTCGCGATCCTCGGGGAGACACGGCGGCCGCGGTCTGCTAGCAGGCCCAGGTGAACCGCGATCACCTACCGGAGCCGTCATGACCCCACCGTTCGAAACGACCACCCTGGACGCCCCGCGGGCCGAGGCGCCCGGCTTCGATCCGGCGTCTCTCAAGGCCAGATACCGGGCCGAGCGCGACCGGCGCCTGCGCGGCGACGGCAATCAGCAGTACCGGGAGATCGCCGGCCAATTTGCTCACTATCTGGACGATCCCTATGTGACCCCGGGTTTCGCCCGCGCGCCGCTTTTCGACGAGGTCGAGGTGGTGGTGATCGGCGGCGGGTTCGGCGGCCTGCTCGCCGGCGCGCGCCTGCGGCAGGCCGGAGTCCACGACATCCGGGTGATCGAGAAGGGGGGCGATTTCGGGGGCACCTGGTATTGGAACCGCTATCCCGGCGCGGCGTGCGACGTGGAATCCTACATCTATCTGCCGCTCCTGGAAGAGATCGGCTACCTGCCGGTGGAGAAGTATTCGCGCGCGCCCGAAATCCTCGCCCACAGTCGGGCGATCGGCGAGAAATTCGATCTCTACCGCAACGCCTGTTTTCAGACCGAAGTGACCGATCTTGCCTGGGACGAGGCCGCCGCGCGGTGGATCGTCTCGACCAATCGCGGCGATGCCATGCGGGCGCGCTTCGTGGTCATGGCCAACGGTCCGCTCCACCGGCCCAAGCTCCCCGGGATTCCCGGGGTGGAGACCTTCGCCGGACACAGCTTCCACACCAGCCGGTGGGACTATGCCTACACCGGCGGCGATTCGAGCGGCGGTTTGACCGGGCTCGCGGACAAGCGGGTGGGGATCATCGGCACCGGCGCGACCGCGGTGCAGTGCGTGCCGCATCTCGGCGCCGCGGCCAGGGAACTCTTTGTCTTTCAGCGCACGCCGTCGTCCATCGACGTGCGCGCCAATCGGCCGACCGATCCCGATTGGGCCGCGAGCCTCGAGCCCGGCTGGCAGAAGGCGCGAATGGACAATTTCAACATCCTGGTTTCCGGCGGCTTTCAGGAGGAGGACCTCGTCGCCGACGGCTGGACCGACATCATCCGCAATCTGTTGCTGCTGGCCCGCACGCGCCCGGAAGGCGGAGCGGCGGGCGCCGGGGGCGGCGATCTGCTGCAACTCGCCGACTTCCGGAAGATGGAACAGATCCGCGCGCGAGTGGACGCGTCGGTCGAGGACATCGCGACCGCCGAGGCGCTCAAGCCGTGGTACAACCAGTTCTGCAAGCGGCCGTGCTTCCACGACGACTATCTGGCGACGTTCAACCGCCCCAATGTTCACCTCGTCGATACCGCCGGACGCGGGGTGGACGAAATCACCCCAAAGGGCGTGGTCGTCGCCGGCCGGGAATATCCCCTCGATTGCCTGATCTACGCCACCGGCTTCGAGGTCGGCACCGCCTACACCCGCCGCTCCGGCTATGAGGTCCACGGCCGCGGTGGGCGCACCCTGACCGGGAAGTGGGCGGACGGCGTCGCCACCCTCCACGGCATGCACACCCGTGAGTTTCCGAACCTGTTCATTTTCAGCAACATGCAGTCGGGCTTCACGGTCAACTTCCCGCACATGATGGACGAGCAAAGCCGCCACATGGCGTGGATCGTCGGCCAGTGCGCGGACCGCGGGGTGCGGACGGTGGAAGCCTCGCAAGCGGCGGAAGAGGCGTGGGTGGAAACCATCGTCTCGCTCGCCGTGATGCGCCAGAAATTCGCCGAGGAATGCACCCCGGGCTACTACAACAACGAGGGCAAGCCCTCGCCGCTGGCGGTGCGCAACGGCTTCTACGGCGCCGGCCCCGTCGCCTTCGCCAAACTCCTCGAGGACTGGCGCGCGGAGGGGACGCTGGCGGGACTGGAGCTGAGGTAGCGCGTGGAGCGCGGGCGCCCCGTCCGCTCACGCCACCTCGAAGCCTTCCCAATTGAGCATCGCCGTCAGCCTGGCGTTTTGCGCGGCGGTCATGGCCTTGCGAAAGGCGGGGAAGACGTTGTCTTCCTCCTCGTGGATGTGCCGGTCGACCGCGTCGCAGAACCGCCGGGCGTCGGCCCAGTCGCCGGCGGCCACGGAGGGGGCCTGGATCATTGCCTTGCGCGCGTGGGGAAAGGCGAAGCCGGCGATGAATCCGGTGGCCGCGGCGCCGAGGGCGACGCGCGCCGGCGAATGGGCTTGGGGCATCGGAGGCTCCCGGGAAAGGCCGGTTCCGATCAACGGCGCGGCCCGCGTCCGGGTTTCATGCCCGGTGGCCGCTATCGGCCGGCGAGGATGCGCGCGTAGAGCGCCGGATCGACATTGCCGCCCGAGAGGATCGCCACGCATCGCGGACCGCACCCCGGCCACGCGAGGGCGCCGGCGACCGACACCGCCCCGCTCGGCTCGGCCACCAGCCGCGCCTCGCCGGCGATTTGCCGCATGGCCCCACCGATCGCGTCTTCCGAAACGGTGACGATCTCGTCGACGAAATCCCGCACCCGCGGCCAGGTCAGATCGCCCAACCGCTGCACACGAAGGCCGTCGGCCATGGTTCGGGCCATGGCCTCGGCGGGCAGGGAAACGATGCGGCCGGCCCTGAAACTCTCCAAAGCATCGGCCGCGAGGAGGGGTTCGACGCCGATCACACGAACCTTGGGGCGGGTGAGCTTGATCGCCGCGGCCACGCCGCCCATCAGGCCGCCGCCGGAGAGGGGGGCGAAGACCGCCTCGGCGTCGGGCGCCTGGCGCAGGAGCTCGAGGGCGATCGTGCCGGTCGCGGCCATGATCTCCAGGGAGTCGTAGGGCGGCACGAGGGTGAGGCCGCGCTCGGCGGCGAGGTTGGCGGCGCGGGCGGCGCGTTCGGCGCTCGCCGGTCCCACGATCACCACCTCGGCGCCCAGCCGACGAACGCCGACCAGCTTCACCGTCGGCGCGTTCGAGGGCATCACCACCACCGCGGCGAGGCCGAGCCGGCGGGCGGCGAAAGCGACGGCGAGGGCGTGATTGCCGCTCGAATGGGCGATCACGCCGCGCGCCCGCGTCCCGGGCGGCAACGACAGGATGGCGTTGAACGCCCCGCGTATCTTGAACGCCCCGGTGGGATGCAGGCTCTCGGCCTTGAGCCTCGGGCCGCCCTCGCCCATGGCCACGAGAGGCGTCACGGCGACATGGGGCGCGATTCGCCGCGCCGCCGCCCGCACCCGCGCCAGAAAGTCCTCGTCAGCCGGGCTCAAACGTCCCAGTCCACGGTGAGGCTGTCGGCGAAGGCCCCGCGCTTGCTCAGTCGACCCGCCGCCCCCGGGGCGCGGCGCAACCCCGGGCGCAGAAGGAGCGGTTTGAGCATCAGGGGAAGAACGGCGCGGTTGATGGCCATGGCGAAACAGGTGTGAAGGCCATAGCCGAAATGAAGGTAATCGTGCGCCGGGCGGCGCGGATCGAAGTGGCCGGGGTCGCGAATCCGCCGCGGGTCCCTCATCGCCGAACGGGTCGATACCAACAGGCTGGATCCCGCTTTCAAGGCGGTCGCGCGCCCGGTTCCGGCGGCGATCGTCCGGTCCCTGACCACCGCGCGCATCAGCGCCGGGGCGAGCGGGTCGAAGCGCAGCGCCTCGAACACATGGCCGGCGAGAAGCGCGTCGTCATCGGCCGCGGCCGCGGCCGCCGCCCCGGCGAGGGCGTCCGGGCGCCGCAGGAGCTGGTCGAGCGCCTGGGGAACCACCATCGGCGGCTGCGGCAGGCCGCCGACGATGAGCCCGATCAGGCCGGTGCGGATCTCCACGTCGGAAAACCCCGGCGCTCCGGACGCCGCCCGGTCGAGGCAGCGGCCGAGCACGTCGTCGATGGCGGACCCGACTCGCCGCCGCGCGGCGATGGTCGCATCCAGGTGGCGCCGGAGCAGGGGGGCCATGACATCGACGTCCCGGCGCAGCGCCGGATCGTTCGTGGGGTCGGCGAACTGGAACTCGAAGAGGCGGGTGGCGACCACGCGCATGTCCGCGTCCGGCGGATCGCGGACGCCGAAATAGTCGCACAGGACCTCGAAGGTGACCTTTCGCGCCAGCGCATCGACCACCTCGATCCGGCCGGGTGCGCCATCAACCACCGCCGCCGCCGCCCGCGCGACCGAGCCGGTGAGCCGGGGGGCGATGTCCCCGGCGCGCACCACCTCGCGCATGGCGGCGGTGTCGCGGCGATAGGCCGGGGTGTCGCCCATGCCGAGGAAGAAGGCCTCGCCGCCCATGATCACGTCCAGCTTCGGCCCGTAGGGTGCGGCGAAACAGTCGTCGGCGAGGAGCGCCTCGCGCACGTCGTCGTAGCGGGTGACGAGGGCCGCGGCGCCGAGGCGAGGGATCGGCCAGACCGCCCGCGCCGCGGCGAAGGCCGCGTCGACATGCTCCATGGCCAAGGCGGCCAGACGCGCCGCCGCGCCCGTGGGCGCCGGGCGCAAGACCGGTGCGTCGCTCACCGCAAGGTCTCCAGATAGTCCAGCGCCGGCAGGCTCGGCAGGAAGAAATACTCGCCTCCGGCGAACATGACGGAGGTGTCCGCCTCCACGCGCCGGCGCACCGGAGCGCCCGGGACGGTGAACCGCCCCGGAGGACCCAGAAGCGGATCGGTTTCGTCCAGCAAGGTGGCGAAGGTCGGATTGAGCAGCCAGTTCTGCTGGACGAATTCGAACTGCCGCACGAGGTCGGTGTTGAGGCACATGAACAGCAGCCCCCGCTCGGCGCCGTCGTCGGCGCGCGGATCGGCGAGGTCGGGGCCGAACTTGCGGCCGCGGCGCAGGATTCGGTGATTGTTCGCCGCGGCGAGCACGCCCGAAGTGGCCGCCCCGCTCACCGCCGCGCCGTCCCTGGGATTGGCCCGGCGGATATGGGATCCCACCGGGCAGCCGAAGCCGTGGGGGTCACGCTCGAAATAACCGAAGGCGTTGGCGGGCGCGCCGGCGAGCGGCGCGGCGACCCGCGCCGGCGCGAGGGGAACGCCGTTGCGGGTGCGGCCGACAACCTTCGCGGCGAGCCATTCGGCGTCGACCGCCGGATCGGCGGCGGCAAGGGCCGCGGCGTCCATCGCGCCCCAGAACCGGGCGACGTCCTGACGCAATTCCCGCACCACCAGATAGCTGCCGTCGAGGCCCAGATCGGCGAATCCCTCGGGCGCGCCCTTCGTCGGAAGCGGCAAGGCGACACCCGGCGGCGCGGCGACCAGAGGGCCGGGCGCCGGCTCGCCATGGGCGTTGAGATGTCCAAGCAGGATCTCGCCCGGGGGGACGGCGTGCCACGGGTCTCGCGGGGCCGCCGCGCCGTCCGACCGGCGGATTTCCGGGCCGAACGGCAGCGGCTGGGAAACGCCGTCGGCGAACCCGAAATGCTCGCGCGAAATACCGTTGGCGTCGAGGCGCAGCGACAGGCGCAGGCGCCGGGCGATGGTGACGCCCAGGGGCGCGATCGCGTCGACCGCCTCGGCGCATCGCGCGTCGAGGGCGGCGTCGTCGTGGGCGTAGATCAGGAGCACGGCATGAACGACGACCGGCGGAACGGGCGCCGGCGCTCCGGTGTCGTCCGGACCGTCGATCGCCGGTCCGGCGGCGGTTCCGCCCCAGATCGCCCCACCGTCGATCGTTCCGGCTCCGTCGTCGGTCAGCCGCCGGCGGCGATCCTTCTGGTGCATCCCCTCCGAAAACGGCGGGGGGAAGGTCGCCAGAGCGTCCGCGTCCAAGCCCATGGCGGCAAGACCGGTCCAGGCGAAGGCGATCGCGGCGCACGGCGCGCTCGGCCCGGTCGCGTCGGTGATCGGAACCCTCGCGCGCAAGGCGGCGAGCCACGCCCCGCCGGACCCCGCCGCAATCCGCAGGAAGATGGCCTCGGCCGCCTCCAGATGGGCGAACGGGCTGACCACCAGGCCTTGGGTGCGCCCCGCAACCTTTGGCGCGAGCCCCCACCCTGGGGTCGAGGACACGGTCGCCCCGGTCACAGGTCCAGCACCCACGCGTCGGCCTGGCTCGGGGTCAGGCTTGCGCGGCGCAAGCCGTCGGCGAGACGCGCCTGACGCTCGATCTGGTTGACCGTCCAGGCCTTGTAGGCCGTGAACCAGAACTGGCTGCGGGTCATCGAGCGCCGCGCCCACGCCTTGAACAGCCGACCCCGCGACGCCCCCTCCCCGACGAGGAGCCGGGTGCGCGGAAAGCCCACGCCGTTGGTCCACGCCAGCGTCAGTCCAGCGTGAGCCTTCTCGATGAAGTCGTCGAGGTAACTCTCCCAGCTACTGTCGTAGTTGCTGTGGAACATCAGCCTGCCGCCGGCGCCGATCAGCGCCCAATGGGCGAAGTGGATCGTACGCATACCCGCCAGATATCCCGCCCGCGCCGACCCGTTGGCGCGCAGCAGAAGCCCCAGCCCCCAAAGGCCCGCGCGGACGAGCACGGCGCGAAGGACGCCCGGCTTGATATGGACGATGCTGATCATGTGGTTCTGCACGGTGCGGTCCTCGCCGCGGGCCATGGCCGCCTGAAGCGCCGGATCGAGACTCGGCTCGTCCTGTGTCGGTTCCGCCTTTTCGAGGGCGCGAAGCCACAGGAGCCCCACGGTCACGCTCAACGCCATCGCGCCGACGACGAGGGTCGGCCAGACGAGCGGCGGGGCGCCGGTCAGCGAGACGCGCGGGATCACCGCGAAGAAGGCGGCGGGCGCGGCAAGCGCGATCACCGCGGCGAGCGCGAAGGCGAGGAGCCGGATCCGGTCGCCGAGGCTTTCGGCGGCGCCGATACGCGCCGGCGCCCGCGCGTTCAGCCATGGGAAGTCAGGCGCGAGCGTCGCGCGAAGGTGCTCGTGAATCGCCAGGATTGTCATGGCGCGGAGGGCCGGCGCGTCGGCGAGCACGCGGGCGGCGGCGAAGAGTGCGCCTTCCGCCTCGATCCGCCGCCGATCGAGGCCGCGATTGCCCTGGTGAAACACCGCCGGACGCACCGCGCTGGCCTCGAGCAGCGGAGCCACCGGAACGCGCGAGCCCGGCGCCGTCACCGCCGCGAACAGCGCGCCCGCCGCGGGCGGCGGCTTGGCGCACCGCAGCATGTCGCGCAGCGCCTCCCCGAGCGCCGCCTCGAGCTCGGCGAAGAACGGTCCGGGCGGTCCGTCGAAGTTGAGCTCCACCACGAAGACCGGATCGTAGAGCGCGTCCTCCACCAGCGTGATCGACATGAAATGAAGGGACGGGGCCGCGGCGGCCAGCCGGGCGTATCGGGGCGTCGTCGCCTCTTCCGCCGCCGTCAGCGCCAAAATCCGGTCGCGCAGCAGCGGCGCGCTTCTGGGCGCGGCCTCGAACACGACGCTCAGGACGGTCTGGGCCAAAGCGTTCGCCTCCCCGCCAAGGAGCGTGGCCGACTCGCGGGCCGCATTCAAGCCTTGTGGCGATTCCATCGCCCGCCGTCGTATGAGGCGCGATGATCCGATCTTCCGCGCGCCTTTGCGGCTGGCTCTTGCTGGCCCTGATCGCCATCGCCACCCTCGCCCCCATCGGGCTTCGCCCGCAAACCGGCGGTCCGGCGTGGATCGAGCGGTTCGCCGCCTTCCTCGTCATGGGCGCGACCTTCGCCGTGGGCTACCCCGCCCGGACTCTCCGCGTCGCATGCCTGATGGCCATCGCCGCGCTTGGCCTCGAACTTGGCCAGACCCTGTCTCCCGACCGCCACGCCCGGTCGGCGGATGCGATGGAAAAACTGCTCGGCGGAGTGGCCGGCGTGGTCGTCGCCTCCGGGGTCGATCGGCGAAGGAACGTCGCGCCGCCTCGCGGATTTTGAGCGCCGGGGGGACCAGCGTCGAAGGAGGCGACGATCGTGGCGGTGACGGCTAAAGCGAGAACGCGGAGGCGCGCCGCCCGTGCTCAGGAACCCGCGGCGGCGGGATGGCCCTGTTGAAAGCCGAATTGG
>JBDTKQ010000003.1:0-11363 GCA_039935235.1 Caulobacteraceae bacterium | reverse complement strand
CGAGACTTTTCGCCGCGAGGTGAGCGATTTCCTCCAACGCCATCGCGCGGAGGCGCCGCCACCGGGGGCGAGCCGTGAGGCGACCCTCCGCTGGCAGCGGCTGCTGATCGACCACGGCTACGCCGCCCGCACCATACCGCGCGCCTATGGGGGTTTCGGCGCGGCGCCCGACATCCTCCAGTCGCGGATCGTCGCCGAGATATTCACCGCCGCCCGCGCGCCCGGCGCCCTCGCGGGCCAAGGCATCTCGATGCTCGTCCCCACCCTCCTCGAGGTCGGCTCGGATGAGCAGAAACGTCGCTGGATCGCCCCTACCCTCGCCGGCGAGATCGTCTGGTGCCAAGGCTATTCGGAGCCGGGCGCGGGCTCGGACCTCGCCTCGCTCGACACCCGCGCGGTGGAGGACGGCGACGATTTCGTGATCAACGGCCAGAAGATCTGGACGTCAACCGCCGCCCAGGCCGACATGATCTTCTGCCTCGTGCGCACCGAGCCGGAGGCGGCGAAACACGCCGGGATCAGCTATCTGATCTTCTCGATGAAGACGCCGGGTATCGAGGTGCGCCCACTGACCACCATGACCGGCCACGCCGAATTCAACGAGGTGTTCTTCACCGACGTGCGGGTGCCCAAGAGCCAGGTGGTCGGGGGCCGCGGCAATGGCTGGCGCGTGGCCAACACCACCCTCAAACACGAACGCGGCATGCTCGGAGATCCAAACGCCGCCGAGGGCCGGCTCGCGGCGATCCTCGACCTGATGCGCGAGGAACGGGTCGACGGGGAACGGCTGATCGACAACCCCCTCCTGCGTGATCGTCTCATGCGCCTGCAAGCACGGACTCTGGCGATGAAGTTCAACGCCTTGCGCCTTGTCACGGCACAACTTTCCGGAGAAGTTCCCGGGCTCGCCGCACTCGTGGTGAAGCTGCAGGGGTGTGAGCTCAACCACCAACTGGCGGCGCTCGCGATCGACGCCTTGGGCGAGTTGGGCGTACTTTATGAGGGCAGCGGCCACCTGCGGGCCGGCGGCTCCTGGCAACAGCGCTACATGTTCGATCTGGGCCTGATCATCGGCGGGGGCACCGCCCAGATCCAGAAGAACATCATCGCCGAGCGCGGGCTGGGCATGCCGCGCGAACCGAAGACCGCGGGGGCCTGAAGGCCGTGGATTTCGCCCTTTCGCAGGATCAACGTCTGATGCAGGCGAGCCTCTCCGGGGCTCTTGGGCGGTTGAGCCCCCTCGATCGGGTCCGCGCCTTCGCCGCCGGCGGCGAGGGGGTCGAGCGCGATATCTGGCGCGGACTGGTGGACCTGGGCGTCCCCGGAATTCTGGTCGATGAAGCGCATGGCGGACTGGGCCTTCGCCTCCTCGACGCCGCCCTCGTCGCCGAGGACCTGGGCGCCCATGTCGCCCCGACGCCGTTTCTCGGTGTCGCCCTGGCTTGCGTCGCCTTGGCCCACGGTGGGACCGAGGCGCAGCGCGACCGTTGGCTGCCCGCGCTCGCCGCCGGGGAGGCCCACGCCGGCATCGCCATCGGCGAGGCTGTCGCCGGCGCCCGCGACGGAGCGGGGGTGACCGGCGACGATGGCCGTCTGACCGGGACCGCCCTTTTCGCCATCGACGCGGCGCAAGCCGATCTGCTCATCGTCGCCGACACTACCGGAGGGATCCACCTGGTGCGAGGCGACGAGCCGAGCCTGACGCCCATCGGCTTGGCGACGATCGACAAGACGCGTCGCCTCGGCGAGATGCGCTTCGAGGCGACGCGCGCCGAACCCCTCGCCGCCGGAACCTTTGAGAGACTGCGCGACGCGGCGTGGGTCCTCCTGGCGGCGGACATGCTGGGCGCCTCGCAGACGATGCTGGACAGGGCCGTCGCCTACGCCGGCGAGAGACGGCAGTTCGGGCGCCTGATCGGCTCCTTTCAAGCGGTCAAGCACCTGTGCGCTGAAATGGCGGCCGAGCTCGAACCCTGCCGTGCGCTGGTGTGGTACGCCGCGTATGCGTTCGACGCTTTTCCGGCGGAAGCCTCGCTCACCGCGGCCCACGCCAAGGCGCACCTGTCGGACGTCAGCCGCTTCGTCGCCCGAACCGCGACCGAGGTTCACGGCGGCGTCGGCATCACCGACCTTCTCGGCCTTCATTACTGGTTCAAACGTGTCGGGGTGGACCGCCAACTCCTCGGCGGCCCCGAACGCGTGCGCCACCTGGCGGCGGTCATGCAGGGGTTGGCGGCGGCTTGAGGCGAGTCGGCCGCGGTCATGGGTGGCTTTGAGGATCCTCGCGGGTTGGCGATCCTTAAGCTCGCGGACAGCGCTCGGAAAGGCATCGAGTGCGATGAAAGCGACACCGGGGGGGTTCTTCAACTGGAGCCCTGCATCACATGAAACGTCTCATCGCCTCCATCGCCGCCATGGCTCTCATGGGCGGCATCGCCGGCGCGGCGCCCACGCACCACGCCTTCAAGGGTCAGGAACTCGCGGGGCAGGCGAGGGTCTCCCTCGCCACGGCGCGTGAGTCCGCCCTGCGGGCCCATCCGGGCCAGATAACGGACCAGGAACTGGAAAAGGAAGCCGGCGGCAGTGGCCTTCGCTATTCCTTCGACATCAAGAGCGCCGGCAAGACGTTCGAGATCGGCGTCGATGCGCGCACCGGCAAGGTGCTGGAGAACGCCGCCGAAGGCGCCAATCCGGACTGACGTCACGTGTGGGGCGCCGACGCGGTTGCGGCGGCGCCCTGTTCGTTCCTCGCGAACAAGGTCAAGGTCCCGCCATGAAGCTGTTGCTGGTCGAGGACGACAGCGAGACCGCCGCCTGGCTCAAGCGGGCGCTGAACGAAGCCGGCCATACCGTCGATTGCGCCGCCTCCGGGCGCGACGGCCTGCTTCTGGCCGCCGGCGAAACTTATGATGTGATCGTGCTCGATCGCATGCTGCCACAGCTGGACGGGCTGTCCATTCTCCGGACGATTCGCGCCTCGAAGGTTCAGACCCCCGTTTTGCTGCTCACCGCCATGGGCGGCATCGACGACCGCGTGGAGGGGCTGGAGGCGGGGGGCGACGATTATCTGGTCAAGCCTTTCGCCTTCGCCGAACTCCTCGCGCGCGTCGGCGCCCTGGCCAGGCGGCCGCCGGCGCAGGATGTGCGCACCGCGCTCAAGGTCGCCGATCTGGAGATGAATTTGCTGACCCGCGCGGTCAGCCGGGGCGGGATACGGATCGACCTTCAGCCGCGGGAGTTCCAGCTTCTCGAATATCTCATGCGCCACGCGGGCCGGGTCGTTACGCGCACCATGATGCTCGAAAGCGTCTGGGACTTTCACTTCGACCCCAAGACCAATATCGTCGAGACTCACATGAGCCGGCTGCGCGGCAAGCTCCATCGCGACGAAGCGCCGGAGCTGATCCACACCATTCGGGGCGCCGGCTATTGCCTGCGCGAGCCTTAGAGCGCGCGGAGGTGTTTCGCTCGTCGAGTCTGCGCCTCGCCACCTTCTACACCGTGGCCTTCGCCCTTGCGGTGGTCGTGCTGGGCGTGGTGACCGTGCTCACCACGCGCAATGCTTTGGGTCGCCAGTTCGACGGCCGGATCCGCGCTGAATCCGCCTCTCTCGCCCAGGAATATCGCACCGAGGGCCTGTTGGGCGTCGTCCAGGCCGTGCGCGAACGGGACCGAACTCCCGGCGCCCTGGATTTCGGGCTGCGAGACGCGGCGGGTACGGCGATCGCGGGTCGCCTCGCGGCGACCCCCGCGCCGCTCGGTTGGTCGATCCTGAAATCCCGCGGGACGGACGAGGACGTGGATCGGACGCGCATCTATGCCACGCGCCTGCCCGGCGGATACCGACTTCTCGTCGGCGACGACACCGAGCGCGCCGAGATACTCGACGGGGCTCTGATCAAAAGCTTCACCTTCGCCTTCTTCGGGGTGATCGTTCTGGGCGTCGTCGGCGGCTATGGTCTCAGCCGCGGCGTTCATCGGCGGCTGGCCTCGATCACCGGGGCCGCCGAGGCGATCATCGACGGCGACCTCAGCCGGCGGGTGCCGGTGCATGGCGCGGACGACGATCTCGATCGGCTGGCGGCGACCCTCAACCGCATGCTCGACCGCATCGCCGGACTGATGGAAAATCTCCGTCATGTTTCCAACGACATCGCCCACGATCTTCGCACGCCGTTGACCCGGCTTCGCGGGCGTCTGGAAGCGGCGCTCGTTCGTCCGGGCCTCGCCGAACACCGCGACCTCCTCGAAGGGGCGATCGTCGAACTGGACGCCCTCCTCGGGGCTTTCGCCGCCCTGCTCCGCATCGCGCAGATCGAGGCGGGGGCCCGTCGGGCCGCCTTCCATCGGATCGGCCTGGCCGAGGTAGCCGCCACGGTGGTGGAGGCGTTCGCGCCCTCCGCCGAGGACGCGGGCGCGACGCTTCGCCTCGAGGCGAGGGCCAATCCCCACATCGAGGGCGATCCGGAGCTGCTCACCCAGATGCTGGTCAACCTGGTGGAAAACGCCCTGCGTCACGCCGGCCCTCACCCCGACATCCGTGTCGTCTGCCGGACCGTCGCCGACGCCCCGGTGCTGTCGGTGATCGATGACGGGCCGGGCGTGCCGGTCGCCGAGCGCGAACGTCTGTTCGACCGCTTCCATCGGCTGGAGTCCAGCCGCTCCACCGCCGGCAGCGGGCTTGGCCTTGCGCTCGTGTCGGCGGTGGCCAAGCTCCACGGTGCGGAGGCCTCACTCCACGATGCCCGTCCGGGTCTCGAGGCGCGGATCGCCTTCTCGCGCGCCGCGACGTGAGATTGGCTTTTCCCAATCGCCCGGCCATTCAGCGGTCAGGCCAACGGCGCTACAAACCCCGTCGGGGTCGGCGACACTGCGGGGTTGAGAGCATGCGGCGATCGGTGATCGCATCGGCTGTCGCGGCGATCGCCGGCGCCGCCGGGCTCGCGGCCTGCGCGGGCTATACGCCCCATTCGCTCGCGAGCGAACCCGATCTCGCGCCCGCCGTCGGCCGTTTGAGCGTGGACGTCTCGCGATTGAGGCTCGGGCCCCTGGCGGCCCACCCCTTCGATCCCGCGGCCGGCCTCGATCCCACGGATATCGCCATCCTCGCGGTGCTCAACAGTCCCGACCTGAAGGCCAAGCGCCGGCTCGCCAAGGTCGCCGCCGCCCAGGCCTTCGCCGCAGGCATCCTCCCGGACCCGCAGCTCACCTTCACCATCGATGTGCCCGTCCCCGGCGCCCAGGCGATCACCGCCTACAACATCAATCCCAATCTCGACCTTCTGGCCCTGGTCACCCATGCGAGCGCCCTGCGCGCCGCGCGGGCCGCCTCCGACCAAGCCGATCTCGACCTGTTGTGGAGCGAATGGAGCGCCGCCCAACAGGCGCGCACCCTGGCGGTGACCATCATGGCCGACGAGGCCAAGGCCACCGTCCTGCGAACGATCGCCGCCGACCTCGAAACCCGCTACGCCCGGTCGCGCCGGGCCTATCTCGCCCACGACCTCATCGCCACCGCCACCAGCGCCGATCTGGCGGCGAAACTGGATGCCGAGTCCCAGCTCGCCACCGCTCTTCGCGACGCGGTAAAGGCGCGCGGCGACCTCGATGCGCTTCTCGGGCTCGAACCTTCCGTTCGGCTGGCCCTTGTCTCCGGGCCCCAAACCATCGTGCGCGATCCCGCCTGGCTCAACGGCGCGCTGGCCCTCCTGCCTCGTCGGCGGCCGGACCTTCTGGCGCTTCAGGCGGGATATCGCGCCCAGAACGCGAACCTGCGCAAGGCGGTCCTCACGCAGTTTCCGCTCATCAACCTGGGCTTCAGCCGCCAGCGCGACAATACCGGCATCTTAAGCAACGGACTCTCGGGCAGCCTGGTGATCCCGATTTTCAACCATGCGCGCGGGGATATCGCCGTGCAGTCGGCGACCCGCGAGAGGCTCGCCGCCGAATATCAGGCGCGCCTCGACCAGACGGTGGCCGACGTCGCCACCGCGCAGCGGACCCGCGACGCCGACGCCGCCACCCTTCGCGGTCTCGAGGCCCAGGTTCCAACGCTCGTGAGCATGACCCATGAGGCGAGCGTCGCCGCCGCCCGAGGCGATCTCGACAGCGCCGCCTTCCTGGCGCTTCAGCAATCGGCGCTCAAACAACAGGTCGTGGTGCTCGATCTGCGCCTTGCCCTGGCGCTGGCCGACATCAGCCTCGACACCGTTCTGTTCCTTCCTTCCGATGAGAGCGCGACGCGATGAGACGGTTCAGACCCTGGCAGATCGCCGCCGCGGCGGCCGCGGTGGCGCTCCTCGCCCTCCTCGTCTGGTTCCTCATCCTTCGCAAACCGGCGGCGCCGAGCGACACGACCCCGCCGCCTTCCGCACTGGTCACGCTGACCCCCCTTCGCCAAAGCGCGGTCGCCGAACTCGTCAATGCCTATGGCGTGATCGCCGGTTCGGCCGCCGCCAGCCGCACCCTCGCCGCCCCGCGGGCGGTGATCGTCGCCGAGCTGCTGGTCACGCCAGGAGAGCCGGTCGCCTCCGGAGCGCCCCTCGTCGTTCTGACGAACACGCCGGCGACCGTACTCGCCTATCGCCAGACCACGGCCGCCGTCGACTTTGCCCAGAGCGATCTGGCGCGGGTCCAGCGTCTCTACGACCAGCACCTGGCCACCAACGACCAGCGCGCCACCGCCCGCAAGACGTTGGCCGACGCCCAGGCGGCGGCGGCGGCCCAGGTCGCGGCCGGAGCGGGAGACGGGCGCCAGACCCTCGCCGCGCCGAGCGCCGGTGTCGTGGGATCGGTCGCGGTCAAGGTGGGCGACCACGTCGCCGCCGACACGCCGCTCCTCACCCTCATCGCCAGCGGCGGTCTCGTCGCCCAACTGGGCGTGGAGCCAACCCATGCCGGGCGCCTCGCGGCCGGTCAGGCGGTCGCCCTCGCCTCGCCGTTCGACGCCACGCGAACCACCCAAAGTCGCCTCTCGGTGGTCGGGAGGCAGGTCGATCCGGCGTCCAGGCTGGTCACCGTCACCGCGCCGGTCTCTGGCGCCGGACTGCCTCTCGGCGCGGCGGTCGAGGGTCACGTCACGGTCGGAAGCCATCCGGGATACCTCGTTCCGGAAGGATCGGTCGTTCACGACGAGGGCGGCGCCCACATCTTCACCGTGAGCGGCGGCAAGGCGCGGGAGGTGAGTGTCACGGCGGGAGACGTTCAGGGCGTCGATGTCGAGGTCTCCGGCGCGCTCACCGCGGGAGAGCCGGTGGTGGTCGAGGGCGCCTATCAGCTTCAGGACGGCATGGCCGTGCGGACCAGGCCGCGATGAACTTCACCGCCTTCGCCGCGCGCCATCGCCGCTCCCTGCTGGTCCTCGTCGCCGCGGGGGTCCTCGCGGGGATCATGGGCGGCCTCGGACTGCCGGTCGGCCTGTTTCCCAACATCTCCTTCCCGCGCCTTCAGGTGGAGGTCGCCGCCGGCGACCGGCCGATCGACCAGACGCAGGTCGTCATCACCCGGCCGCTCGAGCTTGCGGTACGCGCCGTGCCGGGCGTCACGGACGTCACTTCGATCACCAGCCGGGGCGCCGCGGAACTCAAAATCGCCTTCGGTTGGGGCGGCGACATGAACCTCGCGCTGCAACGAACCGAGGCGGCTCTCGCCAGCGCCGCGAAGGCCCTTCCCCCCGGCGTGACCTTCGACGTGCGGCGCATGGACCCCACGGTTTTTCCCGTGGTCGCCTACAGCCTGACCTCCGACCGGGTCGGTCCCATCGCCCTTCGCCGCTACGCGGAACTGACGCTCACCCCCCTGCTCACCGCGGTGAAGGGAGTAAAGAACGTGGGTGTGGTCGGCGGCGGGATCGGCGAATACCGGGTGATCGCAGACCCGGCGAAGCTGCGCTCCTTCGGCGTCGCTCTTTCCGATGTCACCCAGGCGCTCGCGGCGGCCAACGTCCAGACCGCGAGCGGCAAGCTCCAGGACCGCGGAAAACTCTTCCTCACCCTCGCCGACAGCCGCCTGACCAGCATCGCCGACATCCAACAGGTGGTGATCAAGACCGGCGGCGGCGGGATCGTGCGGCTGGGCGACGTGGCCGCCGTCGCGCTGACCAGCGCGCCGATCTTCATCCGGGTGACCGCCGACGGCCGCGACGCCGTCAACGTACTGGTCTATCAGCAACCCGCCGGCGACACGGTGCAAATCGCCCACGACGCCGCCGCGGTTCTGGCCACGGCCAAGGCGACCGCGCCGCCTGGCATCCGCGTCTCCAACTGGTACGACCAGAGCGAGCTGATCAAGACCTCCGCGCGGAGCCTCGCCGAAGCCATCGCCATCGGCGCGGTTCTCGCCGGCCTGACTTTGCTGGTGTTCCTGCGCAATATCGGCGTGACCTTCGTGGCCATCGTCGAGGTGCCCATCGTGCTGGCCCTCACCGCCCTGGCCCTCAAGGTCCTCGGCCAGAGCTTCAACATCATGACCCTTGGCGGCATGGCGGCGGCCATCGGCCTGATCATCGACGACGCCATCGTCATGATCGAGCACATCGAGCGGCGGGTCGATAGCGTCGAGGCGGACCTCGAGCCTTTAGAGCGACGGAGCGACAGAATCGAGGTGGAACGGGTCGGCGCGATGCGGGCGGCGGCCCATGAGTTTTTCCGCCCGCTCTCGGGATCGTCGGCGGCGACCATCCTGATCTTCCTCCCCCTCGCCTTCCTCACGGGGGTCACCGGCGCCTTCTTCAAGGCCCTGTCGCTGACCATGGCCGTCGCGCTCATCGCCTCCTTTCTGCTGGCCTGGCTCGTGGCGCCGATCCTCATGGAACGCCTCTATCGCAAGCCGCGAAAAAAATCGGCCAAACCCCGCCGGGCGTCGATCGCCGAAGGCTACAGGACGCTCCTCGTGCGCTCGACCGGGCGGTCGTGGATACCCGTCGTCCTCCTCATTCCCCTCGCCGCCCTCGGCATCCTCGCGTTCAAGACCCTGCCCAGCGGCTTCATGCCCAAGCAGGACGAGGGCGGGTTCATCCTCGACTACACGACCCCGCCCGGCACATCCCTCATCGAGAGCGACCGGCTGATCCGCCAGATCGAGGCCATCGTCCACGCCACGCCGGAGGTTTCCACCTATTCGCGGCGGACCGGGGCCCAGCTCGGCGGAGCCCTGACCGAACCCAATGTCGGCGACTTCTTCATCCGTCTCAAGCCTCCGCCGCGCCGCAAAATCGAAGTGGTGATGAACGACGTTCGCACCCGGGTGGAAGCCAACGTCCCCGGCGTGAGGGTGGAAACCGCCCAACTCATCGAGGATTTGATCGGCGACCTGACCTCGGTGCCCCAGCCGATCGAGGTCAAGCTGTTCGACGAGAACGCCGCCCAACTCCGCGCCACCGCCGCCCGGGTGGCCACGAAACTCGCCTCCGTCCACGGCGCGGCCGAGGTGAAGGACGGCGAGGTGGTCGCCGGCGACGCCCTCGACGTGAAGATCGACCTCGCCCGGGCGGCGCTCGAGGGGATCGCGCCGGCCGAAGCGTCAAGTCAGCTCGCCACCCTCCTCGGCGGCGCCGTGGCGACCCAGGTTCAGTCCGGCCCGCTCCTTACCGACGTGCGGGTATGGATTCCGCCCGCCGAACGCACGCGCGTCGGCCAGATCGCCGATCTGCCGCTGAAGGCCGCCGACGGTCACATCTTCTCGCTCTCGCGCATCGCCACGGTGGTCACCCTCACCGGTCAGGCCGAGATCGAGCGGGAAAACAGCCGGCGGATGATCCCGGTCACCGCCCGCGTGGTGGGAAGCAGTCTGGGCGCCACGGCCAAGGCCGTGCGGACCATGCTGAACGCGCCCGGCGCCCTGCCGCCGGGAGTCACCTTCCAGATCGGCGGCCTGGCGGCGCAGCAGACGGCGGCGTTTCAGGGTCTCGCCCTGGTTTTCGCCGCCGCCATCGGCATCGTCGTCTTGCTCCTCCTGACGATCTACGAGAGTTTCCGCATCGTCGCCTCGATCATCCTCATGCCGCTGATGGCGGCGTGCGCCGTGGCGCTCGGCCTCTTCGTCACCCATGTGGAGCTGAACATCATGGCCCTCATGGGCCTGACCATGGTGATCGGCATCGTCACCGAGGTGGCGATCTTCTATTTCACCGAATACGACGGCCTGATCGCCGAGGGCGTCGCCCCGACCGCGGCGCTGATCGACGCGGGGGTCAACCGGTTGCGGCCCATCGCCATGACCACCGTGGCCGCCATCCTCGCCCTGACGCCGCTCGCCCTGGGGTCCTCAATGCAAAAGCCCCTCGCGATCGCCATCATCGCCGGCCTCATCGCCCAGGGCCCCCTCGTCCTGCTGGTCATGCCCGCGCTCTACAAGCTGATCGGCGGGGTCAAGGGCAAAGAGGTCGGAGCAAGCCCGTCGTAGGGCGGACATCCGCTCCACGAGGACCTACCTTCCCAGCACCAGCACCTCGAATGTCCCGGGTTTCGGCTGCGGGCGCCGGCCGGCGGGAGCGGGGAGGATGTAGTGGGCGGTTGGCAGATAGACCCGGCCGGTCTTCGGATCGACCGTCCCGGTCCGGGCGCCGGGCCGGGTGGTTACCGTATCGACGATCGTATTGTTGGCCGCACCCTTTAGCGAGATCACCGCCATCGTGCCGGTGATCGCCGAGGGGATGTAGGCGAGGCCGCGGCCGGCGTCCTGGAGCACCGAGTCGGGGAAGGCGCCGATCTTGAAGCTCGCGATCTCGCGTCCCGTGCCGGCGTCGAGGATCTTGGCGACGCCGTTGGCGCAGGCGGAGATCAACCGGTTACCCGCCACGTAGGCGAGGCCCGTTGGCCGCTCGCAGCCGGGCATGGGGTAACGGGCGAGGACCTTGCGCGTGGCGATATCCGCCACCGCGATCTCGTTCTTGCCCTCGACATTGACGAACAGTTTCCCCTTGCCGTCCACCGCCGGATATTCGAGGCCACCCGGAATCGGCAGCGTCGCGACGGCCTTCGCCGTCCTCGGGTCGACCATCGTCACCGCGCTGGCCTCGCCGCAGACCACCATGACCAACCCCGAGGCGGGATCGAAAACCGCGCCGTCGGCGTCCTTGGCCGTGGGGACCGAGGCGATGAGTTTGCCGGTCACGGCGTTCACAATGCGGGCGGTGTCATCGCCGCTGTTGGTGGTGAGGATGAGGTTGGAGCGCGGAATCGGCACGACCGCGTGAAGGTGAGAGCCCGCCGCGAAGTTCGGATTCGCCTTGCCGCTGTCGGCGTCGATCGCCATCACCGCGTTTCCCACGGCGACATAGACGCGGCGGCGGGCGGGATCGAAGCTGGCGTAGTCCCATCCGCCGTCGAGACCGGGAATGCGGCCGACGATCTTGAGTCCAGAGG
>JBDTKQ010000002.1:0-6979 GCA_039935235.1 Caulobacteraceae bacterium | reverse complement strand
CGTGCGTGGGATCGAGGCGGCCGCCCTGGAGAGTCTCGGCGTGGCCGTCGGCCGGCCGCCGGCAGCCCCGGCCATCGAAGCCACGGTCGACGCCCCGCGGCGACGGCTGGGCGACCATCCGGCGATCGTCGTACCTTCCGCCGGCGGCGCGGCCGGGGCATTGTCGGCGTTGGTCCCTGGTTTCGCGAGGAGAGCCCCATGAGCGATAGCCACGGCGCGGTCGATCCGAGCCGCGCCCAGTTCGACGCCTTCAAGGCGCTGCCCCGCGACACCCCCATCCAGATGCTCAATCTCATCCGCCTCAAGCCGAGGGCCGACTATCCACCCGAGCACCCCGATCACGGCAAGGGGCTGAGCGGGCTGGACGCCTATCGCGCTTACGGGCGGGAAACCGCGGCCCTCTTCGCCAGGCTCGGCGGACGACAAATCTGGGCGGGGAGACCGGAAACCGTGGTGACCGGGCCGGGCGACGAGCGATGGGACCTTGCCTTCATCGCCGAATATCCAAACGCCGCGGCCTTCCTCGCCATGGTTACCAATCCGGACTACCGAGCGCACGTCAGGCATCGCACCGCGGCGGTGGCCGACAGCCGCCTGATCCGCCTCGCTCCGATCGCGCCGGGCGCCGGATTCGGCGAATAGACGTCGCGGCGGTAACCTCGGCGGCGCGCGGCGCGAACCTTTTGGGATCATGACCCAGGCGAAAAAGCGATGACCACCGACATCCAGGCGGCGCCGATGCGCCCGGCGGCGGGGCCGCGGCGAGATACGATCTATCGCCACGCCTTCCTCGTGCGCCTCACCCACTGGGTCAATGCCTTGGCCATTTTCGTGCTGATCGGCAGCGGCCTCAATATTTTCAACGCCTACCCCCGGCTCAATTGGGGAAAGAAGGGCGACATGTTCGACCACGCATGGGCCTCGCTCGACGCGGTGCAAACCGCCGCCGGCATGCGCGGCGTGACGACCGTCGGTCCCTTCCACTTCGACACCACCGGATTTCTCGGTTGGTCCAAAGCCGACGGCGACTTCACCGCCCGCGGCTGGCCGCAGTGGTTGACGATACCGGGCTCACAGGACCTCGCCGACGCCCGCCATTGGCATTTCTTCTTCGCCTGGGTGTTGGCGATCAATGCCCTGATTTATCTGGTCTGGAGCCTGTCGAGCCGCCACATCCAGCGGGATCTTTGGCCCACCGGCGGCGACGTGAAATCCATTCCGCGCTCGATCCTGGATCACCTCCGACTGAGACATCCCGTCGGCGAGGCCGCGAAACGCTACAACGTCTTGCAGAGGTTCGCCTATCTGGCGTTGATTCTGTTGGTCGCCGGAATGATCTTCACCGGCCTGACCATGTCGCCGGGCTTCAACGCCTTCGCCCCGTGGATGCTCGATATTCTCGGCGGCCGCCAGTCGGCCCGTTCGCTGCACTTCATCTTCGCCAGCCTCGTCGTCGCCTTCATCGTCGTCCATCTGATCGAGGTGGTTCTCGCCGGGCCGATCAACGAGATCCGCTCGATCGTCACCGGCCGATACGCCGTTCCCCGGGAGCACGGTCGATGACTCTGATTTCCCGACGCGCCGCCCTCGCGGGAACCGCCGCCGGCGCGGGCCTGATCGTCGCGGGCTGTTCGAAGATCACCGGCGCCGACGCCCTGACCGGCAGCGCCGGGTTCCGGCGCGTTCTCGCCGCCGCCGAGGGCTGGACCCGCCACACGCAGCGGTTTTTGCTGGGCGGGGGGCAACTGGCGCCGCAATACAATCCGGCGGACCTGTCGCCGAACTTCAAGTCCAACGGCACGTCCAACCCGGGGGGCGCGGAGTACGACGGGCACGCGGCCCGGAATTTCGTCGACTGGCGGCTGGTCGTCGACGGTATGGTCGCCCATCCACTCAACCTCAGCCTCGCCGAAATGCGCGCGCTGCCCTCGCGCACCCAGATCACCCGCCACGATTGCGTCGAGGGGTGGAGCGCCATCGGCGGATGGACCGGGGTTCCCCTCGGCCTCCTTCTCAAAGCCGCCGCCGTTGTTCCGGCGGCGCGATATGCGGTCTTCTATTGCGCCGACAATCTGGACGGCGAACCGGTCAAGGGCGGCGAACAAAGCCCCGGCCAGTATTACGAGAGCATCGGCATGGCCGACGCCTTCCATCCGCAGACCCTGATTGCCTATGCGATGAACGGCGCCCCTCTCGACATTGCCCACGGCGCGCCATTGCGCCTGCGGGTCGAGCGCCAACTCGGCTACAAACACGCCAAATACGTTCGTCGGATCGAACTGGTCGACGACTTCAAAGCGATCAGCGACGGCAAGGGCGGCTATTGGGAAGACCGCGGCTACGAATGGTACGCGGGGATCTGAGCCCCTATACAAGGGTCGTCAGAGCGTCCGCCTTGGCCATGGCGGCGCGGTAGCCGGCCTCGACGGCGGGGGCATAGGCTTTCCAGTCCTGAATCTCGATCCCCGCCAGTTCCGGCACGATGACCACCTCGGCCCGGTCGCGGGTGGCGATCATCGCCTTGGCGCTGGGCATTGTCGCCGCCCGGATCAGGACCGAGACGATCGGCGGCCCGCGGCGCCAGGCCCCGGACAGCAGCCATCGCAATCCCGGGGGGTGCAACTGGAGGTCCTCCGGAGCGAGACCGGCGAATTCGGCGACGTCGACGCCGATGGTCTTGCCGCCGTGCATCTCCTGGACGAGGTCCACCGGAAGGTTGTCGATCAGCGAGCCATCGACCAGCACATGGCCGCCCTCGACCACCGGTGGCAACACCCCCGGAATGGAGATCGAGGCACGCAGAGCGCGGTGCAGGGGTCCGGTGCGGTGCTCGCGCGCCGCGCCGGTGGTCAGGTCGGTGGAGACGCAGGCGAAGGCCCGCCACAGATCGCGGATGTCGGTCTCGCCGAAATGCCGGCTCAGCCGGGCGCCCACGCGGGCGCCATGGCTCATGGCGAGGAGGGGAAGGGCGATGTCCGCAAGCGGGCTGGAAGCGACGAAGGCCATGCGAACCCGCGCCTCCAGTTCGGGCAAGTCCCAATCCATCGCCACCCCAGCGGCGATCACCGCGCCCATGGAGGATCCGGCGAGACAATCGATCGGCTGGCCAAGCTCCCGGAGCGCTTTCAGCACGCCGATGTGGGCATAGGCCCGGGCCCCTCCGCCACCCAGCGCCAGTCCCACCGACCTGCCGCTCAGCAAGCGGGCGACACGGGCGATGTCGGAACGGGCGCCGTCGCGCACATGGATCAGTCGGGCGGTCGGCGCCGCGGTCAGCCAACCGGCCGAGCCCGTCGGAAAGCCCCCGTCGGCGGCGTGGACCAGCACAAGGTCCGGGCGGTCGCTCCCGATTCCCGGGGCGGCGCGCGGCCAGGAGCCCTCCGGAAACGGCTCGCTAGCGCGGCCGACGAGGATCAAACGGTCCGTCGGCCGCTCCGGGGCGCCAGAGAGGTCGTCGCGACCAACCTCGATCAGCAGGAAATCGTGGGCCTCCGCCAATCGTTGGAGCTCCGCGGCCGAACGGTCGGTCGCCTCACCGCCGACGACCGCGGCCCGAAAACCGAGCCCGCGCAAAGCTGCCGCGAGCGACTCGGTCATCTCACGGATCGCGACGCCCGCGGAGATCGCCGTGAGGCGGAGAATCGCCGCCTTTGCCGGCGTCCGACCGAGTGGTTCGACGGTTTCCGGCGGCGGCCGGGGAACGGTCACGCGGCTTACATGGGCGGAGCGGCGCCGTTCAGGCCGATGAGCACACGGTCAGCCGCGAGGCCTCCACCCGCAAGCCTCGTCGGCGCGATGAACACGCTCACCCCCGGCTTGAGCATGGCCCGATCGCCCGGGACGATCGCCACCACCGGCACGTTGGTGGGCGCCAGGACATGGCGCACGCCTCCGGGATAGGCGACCTCGAGGGTTCGGCCCCTGGCCCCCGCGACGACCTTGCCGACGGTGCCGTTGGTCATCATCGAATGCGGCTTGAGATCCCACGGATAGTGGCCCTCGCCGATCTTCACGCCCGGCGGAAAGACGTGAATTTCCAGCGACCGCCCCGTTCCGTCGGGGCGTTCGATCTCGGTGGTGCCGATAAAGCTGCCCGGCTTGATGGCGTCGAGGGCCACCGGCTTCATCACCACCACCGACCAGGTGGCGGCGAGGGTGACGCGGACGGCCTTCCCCTCACGGGTCTGGACGTTCAGCGTATCGCCGGCGAGCGATCTGACCTTGCCGCGAACGTGTTCCGGAGCGGTCTGGGCCATGGCCGGCGCCGCCGCCGCGATGGCGCATACAATCGCCAAGCCTGGTAGTAAACGCACGCCGCAACCCCTCTTTTTTCGACTCTGTCCAGCGAACGGTAGCATGATGGCGAGAGCGCGGCGACCCGCTTTTCGACGGGACCGGCGCGTTGGGCGCGCCGGATCCACCCCGTCGTTTTGCAACCGGGCGACGACAGGGTAAGGTTTGCCCGAACATTGTGCTCGATGAGGGGACATTCCGAATGAACAAGTTGATGATATCGACCGTGTGCGCCCTTGCGCTGCTCGGCTCGGCGACGGCGGTTTCCGCGCAAGATCACAACAAGTCGCTCAACACGTCGGCGGCGATGATGGCGAAGGCGCCGACCAAGCCCATGGGCCACAAGACGACGGCCATGTGCGCCAAGGGATCGAAAGCGCACAGCTGCGCAAAGCCCGCCGCGCCGGCGGCGCACTGACGCCCTCCCGCTCCGGAGGGAAAGAACGCGCGCGACCGCTGCCCCAGCGTCTCTCGGCGGGAATATCGAGGCGATCGGGTGGTCGCGGGGGGCGGGCGACGTGAGGATCGGCGGCTCGCGGCATGGCTGAACTCGACACCTTCGACGAACCGGACGACGTGTCGCAAGACATTTCCGCCGCCGCCACCTCAAGTCTGGCGGACACCTTGGCGTTCCAGGCCACGGAGCGCGCGCGCGGCGCCGGTCGCGTGGGCGCCGCCCGCGAAGCGGCGGGTTTCCTCGCCAAGCAAAGCCGGATGCTCGACATCCAGATGGAGCATCTGCATGAGCAGCGCTCCCTCACCCTGTCCCACCTTCGCCTTCGCCGTGCCAACGAGGCGCTGCGGGTCGCCTTTCAGGGGCTCATCATCCTCGTCGGCCTGCTGGTTCTGGCCGGGGTGGGGCTCCTTGTCGTTCAGGCGCGCGCCGCCCAATCGCTGATCGTCGATCCGTTCCGCACCAGTTCGGAGATGGCCGCCCGAGGTCTGGACGGAACGGTTCTGGCCAGCCGACTGCTCGATAAGTTGCGGCAGATCCAGAACGACACCGAATCGGCCCGCGCCGCGAGCTCCTTCACCAAGGACTTCGGCGAGGAGATCAAGGTCGAGATACCGCAGACGGGGGTCTCGGTGGGCGAGCTCGAGCGCTATCTGCGACAGTGGCTGGGTCATGACACCCACATCAGCGGTGAGCTCTTCAAGGGATGGGCGCAAGCAGGCGTGAAAGACGCGGGTCCGGGCGATCGCCTGGTGCTCACCGTCCGGGCGGGGGCGAGCCCGGGCGACACGGTGGAGGGCCGGCCCGCCGAACTGGACGGCCTGCTCCAGCAGGCGGCGGAGGACATCGTCGCCCGCACCCAGCCCTATCGCTATACGGTCTATCTCGAACGCGCGGGAAGGCTCGCGGCCGCCGAGGCGGCGCTCGCGACCCTCGCGACCCGGGGATCGCCTCAGGATCGGGCGTGGGCCTATTCCCGGTGGGGGGGGCTGACCGCGCACCGCGACCTCGCCGGAGGCGAGCGCAGGGAGCGCAGCGCCCTGGCCCTCGATCCGGACCTCGCCCTGGCGCGCGACAACCTCGCCGGCCAGGAAGTGCTCCTCGGTCACGACCGATCGGCCATGGCCCAATTCGCCGCCGAGGCGACGGTGCTTTCCTCGCGTCGCGCCGACCAGCTTGCTCCCGCCGTTCGCCAGGTGCTTCTGGGCTGGTCGCAGGCTCGCCTGGCGGAATACCGCGGGGACTACGGAGCCGGCGGCCGCGCCGCCCACGCCGTCCAGGCGATGGCCGACTACAGCGGCAGCGCGACCGCCGCGCTGCTCAACGAGGCGGCGACCCTCGCTCTTCGCCACGACGTCGCCCAGGCGCGCGAGGTGCTCGCCGGCGGCGAGCGGGCGCCCGGCGCCTCGACGTTGCGCGAGACGCTTGGATGGGGCTCGACGCTCCTGCCCGAGATCGCCATCGACCGGGCGCTGGACGATTGGCCGCGACTCGTCGCCGACCTCGAGGCGGCGCGCGCCGCCGCCGGCGACTGGGTGTTCGCTCCCGTGGTCGAGCGCACCTATGTCGCGCCGATGATGGCCTACGCCCGCTCGAAGTTGGGCGACCCGGCCGGGGCCGGGGCGCTGATCGCCTCCACCCCGCTGGATTGCTATCTTTGCCTGCGCGTGCGCGGGCTGATCGCGTCTGGGCGCCGCGACTGGCCGGCGGCCCGCGCCTGGTCGCTCGCCGCGATCCGCGCCGCGCCGGCGCTCCCTTTCGCCTACGACGATCTGGGCGAGATGCTGCTGGCGAGGGGCGATCCGGCCGCCGCCGCCCGCCTGTTCGGGATCGCCCACCGCAGGGGGCCGGCGTTCGCCGATCCGCTGGAACTGTGGGGGGAGGCGCTCATGGCCCGCGGCGATTTCGCCGGAGCGGCAACCAGGTTCGAGGCGGCCGATCGCCTGGCGCCTCGGTGGGGACGGCTGCACATCAGGTGGGGCGAGGCTTTGGCCCGTGAGGGTCGCGCGGCGGACGCCCGCGCTCAGTGGCGCGCCGCCGCCGGAATGGATCTGAGCCTTGCCGACCGGATCTGGCTGACCCGGGCGGCGGCGCGCTGAAGGCGAGCGCCTTGACTAGAGCAAACCCCGTTCAGATGGAATCATCTGAACGGGGATAATTTGCTCTGGATTCAAGAGTGTAGAGCCTGATTCAGCGCTTGCATCTGTTCCGTGCAAACGCATCAGGCTCTAG
>JBDTKQ010000001.1:0-4915 GCA_039935235.1 Caulobacteraceae bacterium | reverse complement strand
CCCTCTGGCGCGCCGTCGATCACGAGGGCGAGGTGCTGGACTCCTGTGTCACCAAACCAGGGACAAGGCCGCTGCGCTGAAGTTCATCAAGAAGGCGATGAAACGCAACGGCTCGGCCAAGGCGATCGTCACCGACAACATGGCGTCTGGTTCCGCCTCACGCTACAGTCAGAAATGTCCGACCCCGAAAAGCCCCTCCGCGAACAGCTGACCGAAGCCAGGGACAGAGTGCGTCGCGAATTGGAGATTCTCCGGTCTCCATCGAGCATCGGCGGCAGTGCGGCCAATGGCAGCGTGGTCGCCGACCTCGAGACCGAGCTTGGTGAGCTCGAACAGGCTCTCGCTAACCGGGGACCATAAGGCGTCAATTCGCCCAGGGGGAGCAAGGCGCGGGGGCTATCCACAGACGACAACGCTCTGCCCGCCAACGAGCGTCCGGCGTGATCTCGGACGATCGAAGGCGAGCCGCATGGTCGAAGATCGAGGAAGTGACCATCAGTTCGTCGGCGGCTGTCCGCTCGATAAAGGCGGGAGGGTGTTGTCAGCCCGAAATTTCATGCGAGGTGCTGGAATCCTATGTCACCAAAACCCGGGACAAGGCCGCGGCGCTGAAGTTCATCAGCAAGGCGATGAAACGCCACGTCTCGGCCAAGGCGATCGTCACCGCCGGCCTTCGGTCCTACAAGGCCGCGCTGAAGGAAATCGGAAACGCCGATCATCAGGAGGTCGACCGTTGGGCCAACTACCGGGCGGGGAATTCCCACCTGCCCTTCCGACGACGAGAGCGGGCGATGAACTGCTTCCGCAGGATCGAGACCCGGCGGAAATTCAGCCCCGTTCACGCTCAAGTTCACATCCTTTTCCGTCCGGAACGCCAGATCCTCCTGAAGTCGCCTTGCCTGCTATTTTTCGTATTTGAAGCTCACGCGAAGCTTGGCCCGATAGCTTTCAATCTGCCCGTTGTCGCCCAATGAGATGTCGAACTTCAGCACTTCCGCAACGCGCAAGTCCCGAAGCGAACCAGCGGCGGCCGCGAGGGCCTCCTTGGCGGCGTCTTCCCAACTGGTTGGGCTCGTACCGATAATCTCCGTGACCCGATAGACACTCATGTCTTTGCTTTCCCCGCTAGGGCGCCCCCCGGACTCGATGAGGCGCTGCAATTGGCGTTTAGGCAAGGTTCCCGATCTTTTGGCCGCGAGCGCCGCGATCGCATCTCGGGATCAAGCTGGAGCCGGCGTTGCGCCTTTTGAGGAAAGAATCAGTCAATCCGGCCCGCGATTGCGTAGTCGCCGCCGCCGAATGCCGGATCCGACGGAGTTCTTTGGGCCACTGTCATCCATGGATGGCCCATGGCCGAGTTGCCCCGTGACGGCATCGGATGGCGCTCGCGGCGTCATAGGGCTGTCGTCGCCGCGTTCACCGCCTCGCCATATCGCCTGCACGGAAGTCAAATCCGGGCGACCAAATGTCAGTCGCGCCGGGCCATCCGCGCCAGTCTGGCGACCGTGTTCATGTTCCGCGCCGTGCCTTGCGCGGCCGCCGCGATCCTGAGGCGGGACTGGCTCATGCCCTCGCCATAGGCGACGTAGATTTCGCGGCGGCCAAGGGCGATCTCCTCGGCGTCGCGGCCGGTGACGCCGGCCAACGTGTCCCGCGGCGGCGGCGCATCCAGAAAGATTGCCACGGTGCGATTGGGCGGCCGGTCGGCGAAGGGATTGTCGGCCAGCACCGCCGCCATCTGTGGGCCGGTACGCGCCAACACCCCGATGGGTTTGCCGGCGTGGCGCTCGAGCGCCGCCGCGAGGGCCGTCTTGACCGCCCGCTCGTCGCCGTCGCTGTCGAAAACGACATTGCCGCTGGCGATGAAGGTTTCGACGGCGGAAAACCCGCACCCGGCGCAGATCCGCAAGAGGTCGGCCATCGGCAGCTTGCCGGTCCCGCCAACGTTCACCGCCCGGAGCAGGGCGACATAGCTGGTCACGGCCACCCTCTACCGCGTGGCGGGAAGGCCGGGCCGCCAGGCGAAGCCGCTCCCGCGGTTCACGATCCGGCCGACCCCAGGGAACGGAAAGTGCGGCGCGAACACCCGCTCGCCGCCGGCCGCGAGACGGGCGAGCTCGGCGCGGCGGGTGGTCTCACCCGCCTTCCTGTCCTCGTCGAACCCATCGGCCCAGTCGGGGCGGGCGAGCGAGACAATCGAGCTGTGGGCGATATCGCCGATGTCCTCCAGCCTTTGGCCCGCCGAGACGATCTCATAGCCGACGTGGCCCGGCGTGTGGCCATAAAGGGCGATCGGCGTGATTCCGGGGAGCACCGGTCGCCCCGGCGCGAAGGTCACGACCTTCGGCGCGATGGCCGCGACCAGCGCCCGGTTCGCCGACTTACCCTTCATCCACGCCCATTCCCTGGCCGACATCCGCACCGTCGCGCGGGGAAACGCCGGCTTGCCGTCCGCCCGCAGGAGGCCGCCGACGTGATCGCCGTGGCCGTGGGTGATCAAGACGTCGGTGATCTGGTCGGGCGATACCCCGGCCAGGGCGAGGCTGGCGGGAAGGCCGCCGTGATCGGTGGGTCCAAGGCCGGTGTCGATGAGCACGAGGCGTCCGGGCATCCGCACGAGCAAGGCGTTGACGCTCAGCACGAGCCGATCGCCGGCGGCGCCGGCCGCGGCGAGCACCCCGGCCACGGCGGCGGGGCCGGCGCCGGCGCCGATGTCCTGGCCATTGTTGGGGACGACAAAGGCAGCGTCACGCAAACTGGTCAGCGAGAGCGCGCCCAGCCTGAACGCCACCGCCGCCGGCGGCGTCGCCACCGGCCCCTCAACGACGGCGCCCCGCGCGCATCCGCCAAACGAGAACGCCATGGCGGCGAGGGCCAGACGGATGACAACCATTGCTTTTTCTCCTTCAGATCAGCGCCACGCCGGTATGCTCGCGGGCGGTGGCGGCGAGGCGCCGGTCGAGAGTGAGCAACGGGGCGTCCAGCGCTTCGGCGAGGGCGACGTAGATCGCATCGTATGCCGTGAAATTGTGTCGCAACTCCCAGGCGCGCGGGAGGAAAATTTGGTGCGCGTGCCTGCGCAGCGGAAAATCCGCGAGGTCGGCCAAGGCCGCGCGGCGCAGCTCGTCCATCTCGCCGCGTGCGACATGCCGGCGGAGCGTCTGCGCGACCTCGACATCGATCAGGTGCGGCGCGTGCGGGGTCTCTCCGGAATCGAACAGCCATCGCGTCGCCGCCCGCGCGAGCGGCGTGCGAAGAAGCGCCCCGAGCAAGGCCGAGGCATCGACGACGATCATCGCGAGTCGCGTTCCTCGCGAATCAAATCGGCGGACGAAACCGACGGCGTGACCACCGAGCGCGTGGCGATGCGGGCGCGCAGCTCGTCGATCGTCGGCTGCTCCGCGGTCCGGCCAAGCTCATCCAGCAGATACGCGGAGAGCGACATCCCCGCGAGCGCCGCCCGCGACTTGAGGCGGCGGTGGAGCGCGTCGGGCACGTTGCGAATTTGAACCATTACGGACATGTCTGGAACATGTGAACATATTGATCGCATGGCAACCGCCTCCACGTCACCCACCTCTCACGCCGCGCGCAGTAGCCCGTAACTTCCGTCGGCCGCGCGCCTGACCTGGCCGTCGCGTTGGAGGACGGCGAGGAGGCGGCGGATGTCGGCGGCGGCGGCGCGGCCCTTGAAGCGGGCGGCCAGCGCGGCGGGGTCGGCGTCGCCCTCGGCGAGAAGGCCCTTGATGGCGAGAACCTGGGTGCGCGCGTCCTTCGGCCACGGGGCGGCGCCGGCGGGCGCGGCGGGCATAGCGCCGATCAGGTCGCCGGCGTGCTCCGGCCCGGCGGTCGTCACCTTGGCGCGCGGACCCTGATAGAGGGGCCGGAGCCAGCGGATTTGTCCCCGCGCCTCCTCGGCGGCGCGCTCGGCGTTGAGGGCCACGAGGCGGCCGAGAAGGCCGTCGCCCCCAAGATCGGAGGGCCAGCCGTAGGCGGCGAGGGTGAGGGCGTCGATCTCCGCGTGGAGTTCGGCGAGCACGAGCACGCTGCCGCGGTCGAAATCGGCGCCCTCCTCGGCACTCATCCCCACGCCCGGCGCCTTGCCCGCGCGGTGCGCCTCGAGGGCGTTGTAGAGGCGGGTGAGGGTCAAGTCGGGGTGCTCGGCCAGCCGCGCCTTGCGGAAGGCATCCAGCCGCTCCCCGGCCTCCGCGAGGGCGGCGTGCTGCTCGGGGGTCCACGCGGGAAAGGGGAAGGGGTCGAAGCAGCGAGATTTCACATAGACAGCCTTTTCCTCGTAAACGCCGATCATGCCGGCGCTTCGGAGATACCATTCCTTGTGCAGGCTGGATGACAGGACTGCTAGAACGGCCGGATCGTCGAAGGTGCTGACGATAAGTTTGTTATCCGGGAGGATCGCCGCGTCGAGGAATTGGAAGGTGCGGTGCTTGGCGGTTTCCACCGTGGCGATGTAACGGGTCAGGCCGTCGAGGGCAGGGCGAAGTTCTTGTCGAGGTTTGCCGAAGAGCCACCACTTCGCGAGGTATTCTGCGGCGTCCTTGGTGCCGGACTTTTCCGAGACCTTCGTTCGCTCGACCCGAACCGTTTGCGCGAGGTGTTGATAGACCTCCGGGAAGCGCTCCCGCACCTCCTCGGCCGTCAGCCCGAAGAGGTCGATGACGAGCTTTCCGCGCGACCGGCCGGTGAGGTCGCGGCCGTTCCGGTAGGGGCGGACGTGGGAGTCCAATCCGGGGCGGCGACCGAGGCCGAGGTGCTCCGCCTCCGCCGGGGTTACGATGAACCCCGCGCCGTGGAGCGAGACGCCCCGCGAGCAAAGGCCGGTGTTGGCCCGAAGTCCGACGGCGCCGTTGACATCCACCCCGATGGTAAGGTCGGCGTTGATCCGGCCGGGGGTGAG